>CAZWDF010000114.1:0-4378 GCA_964632335.1 uncultured Candidatus Saccharibacteria bacterium
AGTTTATCCTCTTTTAAAAATTTAATTCCAATTAAACCCAATTCACTTTTAAAAGCGATTAAAAAAATAATTCCAGAAAAATATCTGGAATTAAACCTTAAAACTTTTAAACTCGCGAGCGACAGCGAAGCGGTGAGATGAACTTTAGTTCATTGATCTCGTCAGGGGTTAGACTTTTTCAATTCGAGCCCCTAATTTTTTCAATTTTTCGTCAATTTTCTCATAACCTCTTTCAATTTGAGAAATATTCTCAATGAGGGTTTTTTCTTTTGCAATCAATCCTGCCAAAATTAGAGCAGCGCCCGAGCGGATATCATTAGAATTTACTTTATTCCCAATTAAGTCGGTTTTGCCGAAGATTAAAGCTCGATGAGGGTCGGTAATCTCAATATCTGCCCCCATTTTTCTTAATTCGTGAAGATGCTGGAAACGATTTTCATAAAGAGGGTCATGAATTAAACTTTTCCCTTTAGCTTGTGTTAATAAGACTGAAATGTGGGGCTGTAAATCAGTTGGAAAACCAGGATAGGGAAGAACCTGGATTTTGGTTGGCTTAAATTCTTTTGATGGTTTCACTAAAATTTCGTTGTCAACAATTTCAAAATTTACTCCAATTTCTCTCATTTTTTCCAGGAACATTGTTAAATGATCAGGATTGATATTTTTTATCTTTCCTTCTCCACCGGTTATCGCCAAGGCAATTAAAAAAGTTCCGGCTTCTAAAGGATCGGGACAAATCGAAAAGTTAGCCCCACCGAGCTTCTCTCTTCCCTCGATTTCAATAGTGTGAGTTCCTACACCCCGAATGCTTCCCCCCATTTCTTTTAAAAATTTTCCTAAATCCTGAACTTGAGGTTCGGCAGCTGCAATTTCAATTTTTGTTTCCCCAAAAGTTAGAGCTGTCAACATCATCAGATTTTCTGTAGCGGTAACCGAAAACTCTTTTAAAACAATTTTTTTACCAGTTAAATTCGTAGGTTTCTCAAAATGGTAAAATCCTTCTCTTTGTTCAACTTTTACTCCAAAATTCTTTAGAGCTTCCAGGTGAGTTTCAATTGGTCGAAGGCCAATTTTATCTCCGCCGGGATGGGGGACCTTGAACTTTTTAAATCTAGCTAAAAGTGGCCCTATTAGTAAAACCGAAACTCTCATTTTTTCAAAAAGGTCAGCTGGAATTTTCTCCGGATTAATATTTTTAGGATTTATCTTTATCTTTCTTTCGCCCAACCATTCAATCTCTGCCCCCATTTGTTTTAAAATTTCAATTTGGTCTAAAACATCCGAACAAAGTGGCAAATTATCAATAGTTGAACTTTCTTCTGAAAGCAAAACCGCAGATAGGACCGCCCCAGCTGCATTTTTATATCCACAAATTTCCACTTCTCCAGAAAGAGGAACACCGCCTTGAATTAAAAATTTATCCGACATATACTTTGACTCCAAATCAGTTTTAATCTACAATAAAAATTAGAATATGTCAAAAAAGCTCAAAAAAATTGTTTGTTTAGGAGGAGGTAATGCCATGCCAAAAACAGTTTTAACCGGCTTAAAAAAATATCCAGTCAAACTTTCAGTAATCTGTACCATGCTTGACTCTGGAGGTTCAGCCGGCAGACTAAGAAAAGATTACAAAATTGTTTCTCCTGGTGATATCCGGAGGGCATTTATTGCTCTATCTAATACCTCCCCAGTAATTGAAGACCTTTTTAATTACCGCTTTCAAGTTGGAGAATTAAAAGGGCATAATTTTGCTAATCTTTTAATTACTGCTTTAGAACTTAGCACCGGTGATTATGAGAAAACTATTAAAACGATGGGTAGACTTTTAAATGTTAAACATCAAGTGTTACCAGTCACTCTGGATAAAGCCAATCTTTATGCAGTTTTGGAAAATGGAAAAGTAATTTCAGGTGAAACCAATATTGATGTCCCAAAACACAATGGAAATTTAAAAATTAAAAGAGTATTTCTAAAACCAAAAGCCAAAGTTTACCCTAAAGCAATAGAAGCAATTAAAAATGCTAATTTAATCACTATTGGACCGGGGGATTTATATTCTTCAATTAGCCAAATTTTGTTAACTGAAGGGATTCCCGAAGCGATTAGGGAAAGTAAAGCTAAAAAAGTTTATATTTGTAATTTAATGCAAAAATATGGGGAAACAAATAATTTCACTGTTTTAGATTTTGCCAATGAAATAGAAAAATATTTAGGTACTGATTTAGATTATGTGATTTATAATAATAAAATCCCTTCTAAAGAAAAAATGAGAAAATACAAAAAAGAACATCCAGAACTTCTCAATTTAGTAGAGATTAATAAAAATTTGCCCAAGCCAAAATTTATTGGTAGAAATCTTTTAAAAACTAACTTAATTGAACACAATCCTAAAAAAGTATCTAAAATTTTAATTTCTTTAATCTAATATACAAACCCCGTTAGAAATTTTAAATGACGGGGCATTCAGAAATATCCTATGAATCAAAAATTTCTTACTGGGCAAGCGGTAATTTTAGCGGCTGGCGAAAGTTCTCGATTTTGGCCATTAAACCAAAAGCATAAGTCCCTTTTGAAAATAATGGGTAGGCCTTTGATTTGGTATACCATTGAGAGCTTAAAAAAGGCCGGGATTAAAGATGTCATTATTATTCAGGGACCAAAAAAAGACATTGAGGAGGAATTGGGAAACTATGATTTAGGAATTGATATTAAATATGTTATTCAACCCGAACCAAAGGGAATGGGAAACGCTGTTTTGATGGCTGAAAAATTAATTTCCGGACCCTTTTTTATTTTGCATGCCCACAAGGTTAATGCCGGAGATTATCTAAAACCGATGATTGATAGATTTAAAGAGACAAAAACTGAGCTTATATTTCTAGGAATTGAAACCGATCAACCCTGGCTTTACGGAATGTTAAAATTTGAAGGCGAAAAAATAAAAGGCTTAATTGAAAAACCAGAAAAAGGTAGGGAGCCATCTAATGTAAAAACAATTGGAATTTATTTACTGCCCCCAAAATTTTTTGAATATTATAAAAGAGTACCCGAACATCAATATGCCTTTGAAACAGCCCTCGGCCTCTACATTAAAGAAAATAGAGCCGAAGTGGTAATGGTTGGGAAAGAGCCGACTTCCTATAAATATCCTTGGCATTTGTTTAAGGTAGCAAAATCTTTACAGACCCAATATCTTAAGCCGCAAATCGCTAAATCGGCAAAAATTGGAAAAAACGTAGTAATTGAAGGAAATGTTTATATCGGTGAAAACACCAAAGTTTTTGAGGGGGCAGCAATTAAAGGGCCTTGCTATATTGGCGATGATTGTATTATCGGAAACAACTCTTTAATCCGTGATTATACTAATCTGGAAAATAATGTTTTAATCGGTGCTTTCGCCGAAGTTACTCGTTCAATTTTTCAAAAAGACATTCATGCCCATTCTGGTTATTTCGGCGATTCAATTTTTGGCAAAGGTTGCAGATTAGGCGCGGGGACAATCACTGCTAATGTCAGAATTGATAGGGGAGAAATAAAATCAGTTATCCGAGCGCAGCGAAGGATGGAGATGAACGAATGTTCAGCGACTGTCAAAGGAGAAAAAATTGGAACTGGCTTGGATTCCCTGGGCTGCATTATGGGAGAAAATACCAAAACTGGAATTCATTGCTCTTTAATGCCTGGCGTTTTAATTGGCTCTAATTGCCTGATTGGCCCCGGTTCAGTTATTTTCGAAAACATCGAAGATGAAAATAATTTTTGATTTTGACCACACCTTGTTCTCAGCAAAACAATTTTATTCTGCCTTAAAAAAGGCATTTTTTAAATTGGGAGTTAAAGAAAAATTATTTCAAGAAACTTTTGAGAAGTCAAAAGGTAAAGGCAGAGATTATAAACCCTATCGACAATTTAAATTAGTCATTAAATTAAAGCCAAAAATTTCTCTTAAGAGATTAAAAGAGACTTTTGATAAAATTTTAAAGAAAGCCCCAAAATTTTTGTATCCAGATACAATCTGGTTTTTAAAAAGGTGGAGAAAGAAAGCAAAATTGATTCTTCTCTCTTATGGTGAAGAAAAATTTCAAAGAGATAAAATTAAGGCCTCAAAAATAGAAAAATATTTTCAAAAGAGAGTAAAAATTACACGGGACATTGATAAAGTAAAACCCTTTAAAAAATTATTTCAGAAAAAAGAAAAACTAATCTTTATTGAAGATAACCCGACGGCCCTTTCCGAAGCTAAAAAGGTTTTCCCAAAAGTAATAACCATCAGGATTAATCGTGGTGAAGGCAAATACAGAAGAGAATCTGACAATCCAAAAATCGATTTTTCGATAAAAAATCTAAAAGAATTAGATAAAATTTTAAACTCTTTGTG
>CAZWDF010000115.1:0-4378 GCA_964632335.1 uncultured Candidatus Saccharibacteria bacterium
CAATCATAATATGTTTCATTTTCTTCCTTCACAAAGAAAAAGCCCCTCCTTTTTAAGGGAAGGGCTTGTTTACAACATTAATAATTAAGCAGTCAAACCAACGTTAGCTAACGCTGTAATGATTGCATTAACCGCAACAGCTACATCACCAAAAGTGGCAGTAGTGCCAACTAAAGGAGTTACAGCAACAGCTTGAACTACTGGAGTTTCACCATAAAAACCAACTTTACCGCCTGAAAGAGCTACCAATGAACCATCGGCTGCGCCACCATTTAGTAAATAGATTGGGGTTTGGGTACTTGCTGGGCCTGGATTAGACATAATTTTTTCCTTAAATTTAGTGTGATAAAAGCAGGGGTTTTACCCCCTGCGATTAGCTATTAAGCTGCTACTCGGCAAGCCAACTCTGGGTAGAGTGGGGCCCAACCATATAGAACATCCAAACGAGTAGGAATCGAATCGTTGTTAATGGTGTATTGACGAACTACACGCATTGACAGACCGATTTCCTTATCGCTTGCACGACCAGCAAAATGAACGCCTTCTGGCAATTCCAAATCAGCTACAGCAACAGTAAATGCATTGCGATGCATTACGATGTTCTGTGGGCTAACTGCGCCAGCTTTGTTAAAGAAGTTCACAGCATCAGTAGCACCAGAAGTAGGAATAGTTACGTTCTGGAACTGACCACCAGAGATAACGGCTGGGGAAACAGTTACGTTAAATGTTGCGCCTGTGCCTGAAGCATTAGCCATTACAACAAAGTTACGCAATTTGTTTGAGCCATAAGCCTGACGATTTTGTGGGTTAACTGCATAAACGCCATCAATTGTGATCACATCACCAGCGTTCAAGCTAACTGCGCCAGTAGAAGTAATGCTAATTGTTGAAGTTTGAGCCCAACCAGAAGTCAAGTAACCAACAGCAGCAGTAGTGGAAGTTGCAGCAGTTCCAGCAAACAAACCAAATTGGTGTGATTGAACGTTTTGGTCTGTGTACCAGTTCATACCAGCAGAATCACGACCCATTAAGCCTTTGCGATACTGTTCGCTAATAGCTGATTGTGGGTTAAACAAACCTTTTAGGTTAGAAACGATAGTTGCGCCTGTGAACGGCTCAACGATACAGCTTCTACGACCATCACGAGGTGCGCCTTCAGAATCAAGGTAAGCACCAGCAGTTAGGTAAGTAAGCAAATCTGTTGGAGGAACGCCAGCAGTACCAACGATGTTGGCAGTATTGGCAGCAGCCATAGCTAAACCATCATAGTCAATTTTGTTGGCAATAGCAGCAACGGCTGGTTTCAATACACGATCAGAGAACATATCCAAAGACAATGCCAAATCTTGTGTAGTGAACTGTGTGTCAACGTGGAACTGAGTTGACAAAGTTACTGGTACAGAAGTTTCATTGAAATCTTCAACGTTCAAAGCTGGGCCAGTTGTACCGATAAAACGGCCTGGTCTGCGAACGTTAACTGTGTTACCAATTTTTGCGCCAACAACGGCAAACTGGTCATCATAGTTACGATCTACTTCAGAAGTAAATGTAAGTTCGTTTTCTAGAACCATCAACGCTTCGTTGGTGATTTTCGAGATGGTTAATAAATTATTACTCATTTCAAATTCCTTTTAATGGGATATAGGGTTTTACCTGATACGCCCAGCTTTACGAGCTTCTTTATACGCCTGATATGAGCCATAGAAGTTTCCTTCACTATCTAGCTTTACATCAGAAACGCTTCCAGTTCCTCGCAACGGACTGAGTGGTGCAGGAGCTTTAGACTTCACCGCAATAGGATCACTTCGCTTGGCTTCTGGCTGCTTTTCAGCTTGCTTTTCTAACCTAGCTTCCAATTTCCCAATCTCTCTTAAAGCACTAATAGGGGACAGTTCCTTCAGCTTTTCAGCTATATCAGGATTTTCTGCCAAGTGATAAAGGATTTGTGGGCCAATTTCACTTTCAATAATTGCATCACGAACTTGATCGCTAACGACCACATCACTTGATGTAACCATATCATCATAATCAGGAAGTTCTTTCTTAGCTGTTTCAAGCCTATCGTTCCAGGTCTTTAAGACCTTATCACGCTGCTCCTGAAACTTCTTCTGCGATTCTTCTTGATCACGCCTTAGTAATGCTTGTTCAGTTGACCAATCGGCTAGTGCTTCTGCATATTCAAAAGCATCAGTAAATTGATCAGGTCTGGGCTTTTCGTTAGTAATTTCAGCCTGTTTAGGAGCTGGATTACCTTCTAAAGCCTTAATACGTTCTTCTAAACCTTCTGCACGTTTACGTTCTGCATCTGCTTCTTTACGCAATGCTTCACGCTGTTTAGTTAATTCAGAAAACCGCTTTTCGAGTTTGGGGTTTTGTTTCCGTTCCTCTTTTGCAGTCGCTTCTTGGTCTGTATCATCTTGTTCACTCTGATCAGGCTCATTAGTCGGCTCTGAAGGAGTTTCCTCAACTTCAGCCACAACTTCAGGCTCTTTATCAGCTAAACCTAGACGATTCATAGTCCATTCGGCTAAATTCTCACTTGTTACTACATTTGCTGCTTGTGCTTCTGACATGGATTTCCCCAAGAATTAACCCTATGTACCCCATAGGTAGGGTTTAAACCAATACTAATACTATATTTAATATATTTCAAATATTATTTTTGATCATAATATTTTGATACACGAGGCCATAATTCTTTATCAATAGCTCTACGCTTATTTGAATCTTCATCATCAAGATAGCCACGTTTCTCATGCCGATCCATGATTTCTTTAGCTGTTTCTTCATGCTCTTTATGCCCTAAAAATTTAGCCAATTCCATTGTATTTTTAGAATGAAAATTTATATCTTCATTTTTACGATACTTTTTCATAAAGGCTTTCATCTTTTTAAGATCAAATTCTTCTTCTTTGTTTGTTTTATTTGCAGATTTGTTAGCTTCTTCAGGCTCATACTTCTCACCCATCCGTTGAGCCATTTTCTTAGCGTTGTATTCTTCACGATTTTCTGAGGTTACTAATTCTAGGGCCATTATTGAACTCCTTGAGGTGGCATTTGTTGAGGTGGCATTTGTTCTGTCATTTGCTGTGGCATTTGAGGTGGCATAGGCTGTGGGGCTTGCATCAATGGATTATGACCTTGATCAATGTCTTGTTGAGCAGCCATAGCATAAGCATATTGCTCCTCATTTCTACGATTAATTTCCGCTTCCAATCGAGCTGTATCAAGGTTTGCAATAAGCATTTTGACGATTGCATCAATTTCAGTCTTATTTTGGCTAGTAATTGACCTTGTATTTTGGTCATTAACTCGCACTTCAGCCATTGTTTCTGTATTGTGCGCCCTGGCAGTAACATCCATGAGCTTACGCTTGTTAGCAGCATCATCTTTCTGCTGCGCTACGCTTGCGCCATACTTCATATCCATAGCTTGAGCCTGTAACTGTTGCTGTAAGTCTTGAATCATCTTCTGAGCATTAGCCAATTGCATCTGAACTTGTGGTGGAACTGGTGATTTCTCATCAATTTGAGCCATTGGATTAGCAGCAGCCAAACGATCCGCAATAATATCTGCGCCTGGGAAGTCCATGTTACGGAAGATTAGATCACCAGCTTGAGCCATTAGATTAGGATCGGCAGCCAACAAGCTCATCATTGAATCTACAGCTTCCAAACGCTTAGACTGATAGCCAGGGCCTGTGTCCATAACAACGTCATAGCGACCAACTGATACATCATTGAGAATCTTTTCAACACCTTCATCAGTAGTTGTACGCTGGTTCAAAGTAACCATTTCAGGCTTACCATCTGCACCAATGATCCGCAAAACTCTTTCTGTGTCGTAAATCTTAGGAATCAGATCGAGAATGATGCGACCACAATAGGCAATAGAACGAGTTAGATTGTCGTAATAATGGAAGTTAACCATATCAACTTGCTGCTGTTGACCTTGGATAGCTTTGCCTGATTGGTTTCCTTGGGGTAATTGGCTTGGATCATAAATACCAACAACGGCTTGTAAATCAGCGTTCATGCCTTGCATAGCTGAAATTACGCCAGCAGGAGGTGGCTCTGGCTGCATCCTTTGTGGAGGAGGAGCTTGCCTTCCTTCTGTATCTGTTTGCTTATAGCGCAATACAGGCAATGATTTGATGTTAGCTTGAGCCCATTCATTTTCATGGCCTTCATCTTGTCCTTCAGCCAAAATCCATTTAGCTTTAGGAGCAAGGGCTACTGATTCAGTCAATGCTGTTGACCAGTAGTTATACATACGCTGTGGGTCTTTAGCCATACGAACCAAGCCAAACCGCTTATTCTTGGAATCGACTTGTACCGATTGACCATAAACAGGAATAATTGGAATGTATTTAGAAGCC
>CAZWDF010000116.1:0-4373 GCA_964632335.1 uncultured Candidatus Saccharibacteria bacterium
TGTTAATAACTGAAAAATAATGACTGCCGTAATATAAGGACCCAATCCCAGCATGACAACAGACAGATTATCCAGGGCTCCGCCGGTAAACATATTCAAAAGACCAAACATTTGAAATTGCCCAAAAAAATTTTTCAGATTCTCGGCATTAATTCCCGGAGTAGGAATATTAGCCATTATTCGAAAAATGGCAAAAATCCCCAAAACGAAGAGGATTTTATTCCGCAAATCGGGAAGTTTGAAAATTTGGATGATTCTTTGATACCACATTTTATTTTATGGCGCCGCCGGCTTTTTCAATTTCCTCTTTTGCCGACTTTGAGACTTGGCAGTTTTCAATTATCAATGCTTTGGTTAGTTTTCCATTAGCCAAAATTTTCACTTTTGGTATTCTTCCTTTTATTTTACGAATTATTTTTTTCTCCAACAAGACCTCCGGGCTAATTTTCTCTCCCGAGTTAAATTTCTTCTCTAACGTCTCCAAATTCACAATTACAATTTTGAATTTTGAATTTTGAATTTTGGATTTAAACTTATATCCTCTTAATTTGGGATATCTTTTTATCCATTCTCGAATAATGGGCTTCATTTTCCGACCGGCCCGAGCACTTTGACCTTTTATTCCCCGGCCAGAATGAGTACCTTTCTTACCACCTCTTCCAACTCTTTTTGGCTTTTTTAGTTTGTGTTTTGGATGTATCTCGTGTAATTGCATGGTTTAATCCAAAATTAAAAGTTAAAAGTTTCGGTATTAAGTCCAAAGTATTATATTTTTAACTTTTTACTGTAACTTTGGACTTTTGACTTTGGACTTTGGACTTTTGACTTTGGACTTTTAATTTCTGTAGGGCTTTTATGGTTGCCCTAGCATTATTAAGCTTATTCCCAGTTCTGCCTAAAATTTTAGATGAAATATTTTTTATTCCGGATAGCGTACAAATAACCCTAACCGTACCCCCGGCTACCAGTCCCCGGCCCTTTCTCTGAGGTTTCAAAAGAACTTTAGCTGCTCCAAATTTTGCTTCAACTTCGTGAGGAATGGTATCCTCAATAATGGGAAATTCAATTAAATTTTTTTTAGCCAACCTGGTTGCCTTTTCTATCGCTTGGGCTACATCTAATCCCCTGGCCACTCCCACCCCAATCTTACCCTCTCTGTTTCCGACAATGAGCACTGCTCTAAACCCTATTCTTCTACCGCCGGCCCTAGTGTGAGAAGTTCTGGCCAAATCCAAAAGCTTGGATTCAAATTCCTCCCTTGGTTTATCCTCAGTTTTTATTTTTGCTTTCTCCATAAGGTTTTGAGTCATTAGAAATTAGTAATTAGTCATTATTTTAAAACTTGAGTCCTCCCTCTCTTGCCCCCTCAGCCAAGGCTCTGACTCTACCGAGGTATCTATATCCTCCTCTATCGAAAACTACCTTTTCAATTTTATATTTTTTTCCTTTGAGGGCGGCGGGTGGGTTGTAGTCTAAAGCTTTTTTAGCGATTAACTTTCCAACTTCGTAAGCTAAGGCCACCTTACCTCTAAGTGATTTTTTTGTTTCCTCAGTTTTTTCCTCTTTTGAAACTTTTGACGAAGGGGATTCGGGCTTTAAGTTTAACTTTAAGTCGCCAGCTGCAGCCAAAGTTCGACCTTTTTCATCGTCAATTAGTTGGGCATAAATATGTTTTGCTGATTTGAAAACACAAAGCCGAGGGATCTTAGAAGTACCTGAAATTTTCACTCTCACTCTTTTGTGGTGTCTAAATCTTTTTTCTCGTTTTAGCTTAGGATTTAGCATTTAATTTTACTTTGTGGTGGTGACTGCCCTTTTCCCTACCTTTCTTCGAACGAGCTCTCCTTGGTATCTAATTCCCTTTCCTTTATAGGGTTCGGGCGGTCTAACTTTTCTTATTCGAGCAGCAATTAAACCTACCAATTCTTTATCGGCTCCGGAAACGGTAATAACATTTTTTTCTACAGAAAATTTTATATCTTTCGGAGCTTTTATTTTGGTAGGTTTAGTAAAACCAACAGATAACTGGATTGTGTCACCTCCTAAAACCTGAGCCTTATAACCTACTCCTTCGATTTCTAATTTTTTTTCGTATCCTTCTTTTACCCCTTGAACCATGTTAGCCAGAAGGGCTCGAATCAAACCCCAAAAGGCCTTAGTTTTTTTGGTTTCAACTTGGGGAGAAACAAAAATCTGATTGCCTTTTATTTCAACTTTAATTTCGGGCCGAATCTCTCGAAAGAGCTCACCTTTTGGGCCCGAAATTATTACTTTCTGACCCTCAATTTTGACCTCAACATTCTCCGGTATTAAAATTGGTTTTTTACCCACTCGTGACATATTATTCCCTACGAATTACGAGACCCTACGAATTACGAATCAATACCTGCCTGCCGGCACCTGTCTACCGACAGGTAGAGGCAGGCGAATATACGAATAATAGAGTGAGGCAAGTGCCGAGATGGACATCCGCAGCGAGCGGCCAGGGTTTCGCCGAAGACGAAGAGCGAGCGAGGACTAAGCAACAATTCTCGGTGGGAATTGTTGCGGTCCTTCGAGGCAGCTTGCCG
Source organism: uncultured Candidatus Saccharibacteria bacterium (assembly GCA_964632335.1). GTDB lineage: Bacteria > Patescibacteriota > Minisyncoccia > Minisyncoccales > CAZWDF01 > CAZWDF01. The sequence goes on from CAZWDF010000116.1 coordinate 2,571, forward strand.
AGCGATAAACTGCATACTCCCTGAGACAATGCCCGAGCGACTCACCATATTTCGCAAATTACTTCTCCTCCTAATTTTTGTTTTCTGGCTTCTTTGTCGGTCATTAAACCTCCTTTTGAAGTAGAAATTATAGCTATTCCATAACCTCCCTTTACTGGTTTTAATTCTTTAGCTTTTTTATAAATTCTCTTACCAGGTTTTGAGATCCTCTTCAAGCCAGAAATCACTGGAACCTTCTCATTATATTTTAAAGTAATTTCAATAACTTTTTTTGTTTTTTTCCCTTTTTTTTCAACTTCGGCGACAAATCCTCCTTTCTCTAAAATTTTAGCAATCTCATACCTTAAATTAGAAATGGGAATGTCTACTGTCTCTTTCAAAACAGCTTGGGCATTTCTTATTCGATTTAACATATCAGTAACGGGGTCAGTCATAAATTTAATAATTACCAAGACGATTTTTTTACTCCCGGGATCAATCCCTCATTTGCCATCTCTCTAAAACATATTCTGCACAATCCAAATTTTCTCATAAATCCTCTTTTCCTGCCACATCTAAAGCAGCGTCGGACAAGGCGACTTCTGAATTTCGGTTTCTTTTTAGATTTAGCAATTTGGGCCTGAGTAGCCATTTTATGATTTGATGGGAAATCCTAATAGCCTCAATAGTTCTATTCCCTCCTCTCTGCTTTTTGCATTTGTCACTACCGTTATTTCGAGACCAAAAATAGCCTTGGCTCTTTCCGGTAGAATCTCCGGGAAGGCAATATGCTCCCGGATACCAATAGTTAGGTTACCATTTCTATCAAGAGATTTTTGCTCTATCCCCCGGAAATCCCGAGACCTGGGAAGGGCAATGTGGATTAGTCTTTCTAAGAAATCATACATCATTTTACTCCTTAAGGTAACGGCTGCTCCAACCGGAAGACCTTCTCTTAATTTGAAACCGGCAATTGATTTTTTCGCTTTCTTTATAATTGGCTTTTGACCGCAAATCAAAGATAGGTCTTCTAATATAGGTTCGATAGTTTTTTTCTGTTCCTCGGCAGTCTTTCCGGAAATGAGTTTTCCAAACCCAGTATTAACTACCACTTTTTCAATACTTGGAACAGCCATCTTGTTTTTATAGCCAAATTTCTCTTTCATCGCAGGTATCACTTCTTTTTTGTATTTTTCGAATAATCTTAACATAGAAAATGACCAATGACTAATTCCTAATGTCTAATAAAATTCCCAATGATTAAATTTTAGAAATTAGAAATTAGAAATTAGAAATTTTAGTTTATATCTCCTGACTACACTTCTTGCACACTCTATATTTCTTCTTTTCTACAATCTTATATCCCACTTTGGTGGCCTTTCCACATTTTGGACAAATCAGTTTTACATTTGAAATATCTAAAGGTACTGGAAGTTGAATAATTTGCCCCTTTTCTCCTGCCCGACGAGGCTTTTGGTGTTTTTTTCTAAGATTTATCCCTTCAACAATAACTTTTCTCTTGGGAGGAAACGAGGTTAGAACCTTCCCTTTTTTTCTGCGGTCTTTTCCAGAAGTTATTAAAACTGTGTCACCTTTTCGTATTTTCATGGATTTATATTAATTCCTCCGCCAAAGCGGCTACCTTCTCGAATCCTTTTTCCTTTATTTCTCTTGGCATCGGCCCGGAGATTCTTCCTCCTTTTGGCAGAGTCGTTTTTCCTTCCAAAATTGCGCAGGCATTATCATCAAACCGAATATAAGAACCATCCGTTCTTTTGAAAGCTTTTTTTTGCCTAATAATTATTGCTCTCACCACATCATGTT
>CAZWDF010000117.1:0-4364 GCA_964632335.1 uncultured Candidatus Saccharibacteria bacterium
ACCTCTCGGCAGTTGCGCTACAGGCACAGCGGTACATGTATAAATACGGCATCACCCGAGAGCAATGTGCCAAGGTGGTAGTCAAGAACCGGAAGAATGCCAAGAATAACCCCTTTGCCCAGGCGCCAATGGACCTCACTCTTGACGACGTCCTCAACTCCGAAATGCTGGCATCACCGATTAGTGTCCTTGACTATTACCCTGTTTCTGACGGCGCCTGCGCCATGATATTAGCCACAGAAGAGAAGGCAAAGAAGATAACCGACAAACCGGTATGGATAACAGGTTTAGGCAATGCTCGGGATGCTCACAATCTGGGTGACAGGGATCTGGCTGATTGCGACTCCCTGGTGGTAGCTGCCCAGAAGGCATATAAGATGACTGGGATAACGAATCCTCTTAAGGAGATTGACGTTATTGAGCTCTCTGAGCAAGCTTCCTACCAGGAGCTTCTCTGGAGCGAGGGTCTTGGTCTCTGCGGTAGGGGGGAGGGAGGAAAGCTTATCGATTCCGGAGTGACCCATATGGGTGGTCGGCTTCCAATAAATCCTTCCGGCGGTCTACTATCGGGGGTTCCTGTCCTAGTGGCTGGGTTGTCGCGGGTTGCTGAGGCAGTGTTGCAGCTAAGAGGGGAGGCTGGTGCCCGACAGGTGGATGGTGCTAAGATGGCTCTTGCTCATGGTGTAGATGGGCCGTGTGGCCAATTACACTGTGTGGTAATTCTGGAGAGAAACAAAGGAGGTAAGAAGAGATGACAAATTGGAACCGTAAAGTAGCCATCGTTGGCATCGGTCAGACCAATCACCGTAGTCGGCGTCCCGATGTCAATCAACTGGAGATGATTAATGAGGCGGTGCGTTACGCTCTTGAGGATGCTCAACTATCCCCAAAGGACATAGACGTCAATGTAGTCGGTAATATGGAGCTCTTTGAAGGTATTTATGAGCCGGATATGTGGCAAGTTGATGGCTATGGTGGCTACTTGAGATCAGGGATAAGGATGACCACCGGAGGGACGACAGGAGGGATGCTCTGTAATTCTGCGGTCAATCTGGTTGCCTCGGGGCTATACGATGTTGCCCTTGCTATGGGCTTTGAGAAGCAGGATGAGGGGGATACCACTGGCGGGATAACCAACATGGCCGACCCGCTCTGGGGCAAGTGGTTTCAGACAGGGGCTGTAAGTGGTGGTACCGCTGGGGGGATGGGAGGAGGCCCGGGCAGTAGGTCCGTTCAGGATTTGGAACTGCTGGCGGCCAAGCTTCGGGTGCAGCTTGCTGAGAATGCTTCGCGCAATCCTTATGCCCACCTGAGGCAGAAGCTAACCGTGGAAGATGTGATGAACTCCCCATACCTAATCTTTCCGCTAAGGTTGCTCCATATGTGTCCTCAATCCTGTGGTGCCTGTTGCGTGATATTTGCTGCTGAGGAGAAGGCGAAGAAGATAACCAACAAACCAGTTTGGGTTAAAGACCATATTGCTGTTCACCGGGGGAGCTTTGGCAGTGGTACTCCAGGTGCAGGCAGCGTAGCGGCAGAGTCAACGATGAGACATGCTGCCCGCACGCTATATCAGAGGAATGGGATAACCGAGCCCTTAAAGCAAATTGACCTTTTTGAGATGTATGACCCTAACGTGTGGTGGCATATGGCGTGGATGACAGATTTCCTTATGCTGCCCCCCGGGGAGAATTGGAATATGGTAGAGAGAGGCGATACTGCCATTGACGGAGTCTTTCCCATTAATCCTTCAGGAGGGGTAGTTGCCACCAATCCTATAGGAGCGACCGGGATGGTTCGCATGGCTGAAGCAGCACTTCAGATTAGAGGCGATGCTGGTGAGCATCAAGTGACTAAGAAGGTAGACACGGCACTTGCCTCTTCTTTCGGTGGGTCGCTGTGGACTATATTGCAGTTGCTCAGTAAGTACCCGGATTAAAGATATAAAGGAGGCAAAGAAGAATGACAACCAAGGAAAAAGGAGCTCCGGAACTTCTGGCAATAGATTACGTTTTGAGTCTGCCGTGTCGGTTCGACGCTGGTCGTTACATGGGCCGATTTTTGGTTGAACTCAGGGATAATAAGAAGATCTGGGCGAACAAATGCCCCAAATGTGGACGTATAGCCTGCCCACCGGTGTCTTTTTGCGATCTCTGCCACGGTGTTGAGATGACAGAGTGGGTAGAACAGGGTAACGAGGGTGTGCTGCGGTCTGCTGAAGTTGTTTACTTTAAGTTCATACAACCGAGCACGGGAAAGGTGCAACCGGTACCTTGGGCACATGGCAGTGTTCTGCTTGATGGTGGTGCTTCATTGGGGCACTATCTGGTACCACCCGACCCCCAAAAACTGAAGCGCGGGGAACGATATAAGGTGGTATGGAAGGAAGAGGAGCGTGTTGGAGATGTTCATGATATCCAACATTTTAAGGCTGTAGAAGGAGGCGAAAATGAGTGAGCCAGTAGTGCTGAAGAAGCCTCACTCGATTCTTGGTAAGATGGAGATGCCCTACAAAACCTTCGTGGGCACTTTGGCTAGCAAGTTCTTCATCGAGTTGAGGGACAATAAGAAGATTCTTGGAATAAGGTGCCCACGGTGTAAGTTGGTCTATATGCCACCAAGAGCAGTGTGTGGCAAATGTTTTGCCAAGCTGGATGAGTGGGTGGAGCTGAGTGACAAGGGTACTGTACTCACGTATACCGTCGTGAATTACAAGGAGCCTATTCAACCTATGGATCCACCCTTTGCCTACGGCATAATTCAGCTTAATGGTGCCAATACTGGCTTCCTCCACTGTATCTCCGGGGTTGACCCCAAGAAGCTGAAGATCGGGATGCGAGTGCAGGCGGTGTTTAAGGAGAAGCGGGAAGGTAATATGCTTGACATCAAGTATTTCCAGCCATTGTGAGATGATCATCTAATCAAGCTGTAACCCCATTTCTCCAGTACCGAATACTGCGCCATAGTCACAACTGAAGTGTGAACTTTAAAGCTGGGTCTTTAGGGCCAACTGAGAGGGTGAAGCGTGGCAATAAACAAAGTGGTAGAAAGCTTTGATGAAGCAGTGAAGGATGTCTTTGATGGTGCCGTCATTTTGGTTGGTGGTTTTGTTGGTTTGTACACGGCTGGCGGCACCCCCACTTACCTTATCCAGGCTCTTGTTAGACAAGGAGCCAACGGGCTCACCGTTGTATCCAATTCCACCCTGTACACTGGCGATTTATGTAAAAACAAGCAGATTAAGAAGGGCATCACCGCCTTTCCTGTTCTTGCGACGTCGCAACGAATTCTACCCTTTGAGGAACAGTGCCGCGCTGGTCAGGTGAAGGTTGAGATAGTGCCTCAGGGAACACTAGCGGAGAGAATCAGGGCCAATAGAGCTGGTATTGGCGCCTTCTATACTCCAGTCGGAGCTGGAACCATAGTGGAGAGAGGGAAGGAGGTGCGGATTATTGACGGTAAACCTCATCTGTTAGAGTATCCGATTAAGGCTGACTTTGCCTTTATCCGTGCTTACAAGGCGGATAGATTGGGCAATCTTATCTATCGTGGCACATCAAGGACTTTCAATGCCACTATGGCAGGGGCAGCTAAGATCACGATCGCTGAGGTGGATGAGATTGTCCCAGTTGGTGAGCTCGATCCAGAAGCCATAGTCACTCCAGGTATATATGTGGAAAGGGTAGTGGTAAGGCCCGAGGAGGGGAGAACGAAAATCGTACAAAAGATTGGGAAAGGCGACCGATAGGAGGTACCATGGCTGAGAAACAGCGGCTGGACAGAGAAGCGATGGCTCTTCGTGCGGCCAAGGAGTTTAAGGATGGAATGGTAGTGAATCTGGGTATCGGCATACCTACTTTATGTGTTAACTTCATCCCCGAGGGAAGAGAGGTTCTGTTCCATACCGAAAATGGAGCTCTTAACTTTGGTCCCATCGCTACCGCGGAAGAGGCCGACCTTGACTTAATCAACGCCGGCGGACAATTCATCACTACCAAGCCAGGTATGAGTTTCTTCTCGCATGACGATTCTTTCGCGATGATCAGGGGAGGACACGTTGATCTGTGTGTCTTAGGAGGCATGCAGGTTTCGGAGAAAGGAGACCTTGCCAATTGGCTTCTACCTGAGCGGGGCATCGGTAGTATCGGTGGCGCGATGGACTTAGCTGTTGGCGCCAAGAAGTTGATTGTAGTCATGGAACACACTACCAAGGACGGCAAGTTCAGGATTATCGATAGGTGCACCTATGAACTTACTGCCAGTGGCTGCACCGCCATAATCATCACTGATATTGCAGTCATTGAGGTGAGTAAGGATGGGCTAGTATTGAAGGAGACTGCTCCAGGGTGGAGTGCTGAGGAAGT
>CAZWDF010000118.1:0-4279 GCA_964632335.1 uncultured Candidatus Saccharibacteria bacterium
TTGCAACATAGAAACGTGCAGGGGTGCCTTGGTCCCTTGTGTAACCATTGAGCGTGCGGATTGGCAGTGCTGCTGGGATGGTCTTAGCATCATCCCAAAATACCGCAATAGGATTGACTTGGGGCGAGAGGTTGACTGCACCGATCCAGATGTAACCATTATCCAACGGCTGCCCATCAGCACCAGCAAATGCTGGATATGGTGGTTGAACTTCAATCGTGGACATTACTGGTTCTCCTGATCAAATTGCTTCTCAGCTTGTAACGACTGGACAATAAACTTCTCTTGCGCACTCATTTCGCGGGGAAGCCTTACCTCTTTGGCAAACTTTTTGAATGATTGTGACATTAAAACAGCGTTAATGGAAGCCTTAGATGGCTGATTTCCTGTGGAAACCGCATCAACGGTCAGGCGCTGGAACTCAGGCGAGGAGATAAGCTCGTCCGCTGCCTTTAACGCATTAGGCTTGCCCTTTGTCAAAGCTGAGGCTATGCCAGATGCAATACCAGCACCCGGAAGGCCAATAGCGGTTGTTCCAGCCTCGATTGGCAACCCGATGGCAGCCCGTTTCGCCACCCCATAGATATTAGACATCAGGGTGTCAGATCCTTGGATTTCCTGCTGAACAGACTGAATCCGCCCAGTTGTAATGCGCTCGCGGGTCGCCTTTGCGATATTGCTGGACACCCGATACAGGTCGGAAAGTTGCTTTCTGGCAGACTGCGGCAGATTGGTCATTAGCGCGGCATAGGCTTGTTTGTTAGCCAGCAGGCCTTCATACCACTTTGAGTAACTGTTGAAGTTAAGGACGCCATTTTGCGTAGCTTTGCCAAAAGCGGTATTCAGCGCGGATGCCGTAACCATTTGACGCATATCTTTCGGTATGGCGTTCAGGATTTTAGCCAGCTTCTCGGCGTCACCCTTAGACAGAGCCATTGTCGCGGACTCCAGCTTACTAACCAGGCTTTGGTCAAGCTGCTTGCCGAACAGGGATACCATGTCGTCCTCTAAGCCTTTACGCATACGAACGAGGCCATTTGCCAACATATAGTTATCGCCCTGACCGGCAGTCTTAGCCAGTGCCTGCTGGTCATCGCTAATTAGGCGATAAAGCTGCTTGGCTAGTCCGGTATCAGCATCAGCAAACGGCCCTTGCTGACGGGCAGCAGCGCCAACATCACGGCGAACGTCGTCAATCAATGCGTAAGTCGGAGCACGAGTGCCGGTAACATTGCCAGCATCATCCAGTATCGGCTTCGGGGTGAGCTTACTACGCACCATCTTTTCGAGAGAAGATAGGTTTTCAGCGCCATCCAAGTCGTCAGAACGCTTCTGAACGAATTTCAGCACATTATTTGCCTGTCCACGGGTCTGAGCAGGGATAGAATTACGCATTGATGTAAATACATCGTCAGCGTTTTTCCCCAGACTGGTGATTGTTGAATCCAGCTGACTACGGACGGCTTGGTTAAGCCTGCTCAGGTCGGTGGTTCCGCCAATTTCGGAAATAAGGCGATCCGCCCGAAGTCCGACCTGCTCAAGACCTTTAATTTCAGCAGCGCGGGTCTGGCTTCCAGGTATGGATTTAACGGCCTGTGCCAGCTCACGGTAAGCCTGATTAGCCGTCAAATGGTCTGGCTGCAGGTATTCGTCAACACCGATACGGCGTGCGGCCTCAATCACCTTCGGATCTGGCGCAGCTTGGCCAGCCAGCACAGCAGTAGCGCGGGTTGCGCCAAAACCGCCTTCAGCAGCCGTTCTTGCGGTTGTTGCCAGCTCTTCGGGAGCCATCGCAGCAACAGGCGGGGCAACTCTTGTCCTTGCGGCAGCTTCTGGAACTTCAGCAGCAGCAACTTGTACACGGGCAGCGGCTTCAGGAACCTCGGCAACCGCAGGGGCAACCGGTACACGAGCAGCAGCTTCAGGGGCTTCAGCGGCAACAGCAGGCGCAGGGGCTGGCCTAGCAGCGGCTCTCACAGCGGCTTCTGGAGCTTCGGCAGCGGCAGGGGCACGGGCAGCGCGAACGGCTTGTACGCCTCGTACAGCGGCAGGGAGAATCGGAGCCAGAGCTGCGGTAGTAGCCACCTCTCCAGCATCAAACTCACCACCTGTAGCCGCCTGTGACGTCTCAATTGCTGCTTGCGTAGTACCAGCGCCAAGAGCCATGCCAGCCAGCGTTTTTGCACGTCCAGCAGGGGTAAATGCGGCCAAAGTAGCGGCTGTGCGCGGAATATCGCTGGCACGGAAGCCTGGCTTAATGGCGTAGAGCTTGCCGTCAATAGACGACTGCATTACATAGTTGCCTTTTTCATCCTGCGTAACTTTAACGCCAGGATAATTAGCCTGAATAACCTGAACCGTCTCATCTGGATTAGTCATCAGCGTACCAAGGGCTGACTTAAAGCCTGCCATGCTATACGCGTTAACTTCAGGCATATCCACCCATTCTGGCAAAGCCTCGGTTGTTGCAGTTCTGCGCTCAGATCCAGTAACGGCTTCACGAATCCCGCCGAAAAAACCCAGCGCCTCAGTTTCCTTAATCTGCAAGCCAGCCGGGGCACGAACCGCGCCATTACGCACGTCTGACTCCAACTCCATCATTTCCTCACGGGTCATTTTGCCCGTGTTATAGGCGTTTACAACGGCAGGTGGAAGCTCCATCAGTTCAGTGGCTGGCTGCTTTTGACCAATCAGGGAAGCGCCTCGCGGAAGCATAATTGCACCAGATTTAACATCTGTTTCAAAATCAGCCGCATCTTCTGGCGTCATTTTGTTCGATGCGTAAGCGTTATAGATATTCTGAATTGAGGCAGGAGCCATTCCAGCGGGGCTACGCGATGCCATTACGCGCTGGAAAGTGCTTTGCTGAGGCGCTTGTTGGTTAGCCGTGGCAGCGGTTACGCGCTCGATGTAGGACTTTGTGCGCGGCCCCCAGTTTTTCGGGTTGGTTCCGCCATGATATTCAGCGGCAGCCAGCTTAATGTCGCCTTTGTTCCGATCAAGCGACTCCTTAAGCAATAGGCCAGCAGCCTCTGCTGAATTCTCAGGGCTTAAATATGCGTCTACACCATATTTTTCCAAAACAGCGTTACGGGTTGACGGGATAATCTGAAACGGCGTTTTTGCGCCAGCCTCAGACACCTGGTCAGCATTGCTGCGCTCGCCATACAGTAAAATCGACTTCAGAAGGCCAGATGGCAGTTCGAGCTTCTTTTCAACAGAGCTTGCCAAAGATGACCAATATGGGTCTTTGTAGCTGTTAGGCGCGTTTGTTTTTGCCATGTCCTGTCCTTACTGACCAGCCCAGCGCATATATCCACGCCCAGACGTTGTTTGATTTGACTGTCGCGCCGAAACTTCCTTGCCTCGCTGTTCGCCATATTGACGGATAAAGTCAACATAGGATGTACCTGCTGGCACTTGGATCCCACCAATAGTGATGTCATTACGGGCACGACCAAGAGAGCCAGTAGAGTTTACCCACTCAGCCTCGGCTTCTTTAGTAGCAGCCTCAAACTGTTGCATTTTCGCCATTCCACGCAAGAACGAGCCAATCGTATTTGCATTTGCAGTCTCTTCTGGAAATCCCTTTAGAGCCAATTGAATGTCGCGGTCAGTTGCAGGGCCAGGCGGCAGGGACTTGATAGCTTGGGTGTTGCGTAATCGCGTATATTCCTGACGCATTTGCGTCCACTCGTCTTGTCGACCAGTTTGCCCAGCAAACCACTCGCTTGCCTTAGTTCCTACGCCTTTACCGCCTTGTGCTGCCTCAATTCGACCGGCAAGGTCGAGCATCCTTCCAGCAGCCTGCTCAGAGCCAACAGCAGCAATTGCGGCATCATTGACAATCTTTCTTGCATCTGGAGTTAAACTTTGTCCAGCTTGGTCAAGTCTGAATAACGTCATCTCGACATCAGACTGGAGCTTGTCACGATCAAGGGCAAGGCGATCTGCCCTATCAGCAATTTGACTGTCAATATTGCGTATTTGTGCGCCAGTGTTGGCGTTTTCCAAACGCAGACGTTCCGGCGTGTTAGCCGTAACAAGCACTTCTCTTTCAGCAGTTGCTTGACCTGCGCGAATCTCGGATGGTGCTTTGAAGGCTTTAATTGATGATTCCAAAACCTTATCGCCACCAGGCGTTGCAGCAATCAGGACGCCAATGCTTGTTTGTGCCGACTCTGGGTTAACTTCTGCCAAATCTGCGTAAGTTTTATATGCATTTGCACGATCCATGCGTCCGGCGTTTTCCTCGGCTTTTGCGCGCTCCCTAAGCAAT
>CAZWDF010000119.1:0-4245 GCA_964632335.1 uncultured Candidatus Saccharibacteria bacterium
GCCTACGCCGTAAGGATTATCTTGAACCATAGTCGCTAGCCTCGTAAATCCCTTTTCCAGTACGACATCGGCTAAGACTCTCCCCTGAAAGGCGTCGTGGGGCGTGGTACGGAAAACCCACTCTTTCCAGGTCTGCTCAGAAAGCGTTGGTGAGGTAGCTGATGGTGTCACCATCAATACACTCTTCCCGGCAACATAAGGGCCTGAAGCCATAGCCGCACCGCTAGTCATACCGCCAACTATCACCTTTACGCCGTCTATATCAACCATCTTTTTCACCCGGTCCAGGCATTTAGCGGCATCGGTGGCATCATCCTCCTCCACCAGTTCTATCTGCTTCCCTAGTACGCCCCCATCGGTGTTTATTTCCTTAGCGGCGAGCCTAGCCGCTTTCATCATATCCTGGCCCATAGGACCTAGCAGACCAGTGGTAGATAACACTACCCCTATCTTGATTGTTCCAGCCTCTTTTGTAGCACAAGCCGTCACTGGTAGGAGCAGAGATAAAGCAACCACGACCAATAGTAATTTTTTGACCATCTATTACCCCCTTCTCAAAATTTAATCCTGTATGCCACAATCTAGCACTGAAAATAGCGTCTGTCAACCCTCTTTGGCTTCCAGTCCTAAATAGCGCTGCTTAGAAGAATCCTCAGCGAATAGAGAACCAGCATCGCCCTCCATAACACAGACACCCTCAACCAAAACATAGCCACGGTTAGAAACACTTAAAGCCTTTCTGACATTTTGTTCCACCATCATAATAGCCGTGCCGGCTTCTTTTATTTTCCTTAACTTGGATAAGATAGCTGAAGTTGGTTTAGGGGACAATGAAGCTAACGGCTCGTCAAGCAATAGGACTTTAGGCTGTGCCATCATAGCCCTGGCTATAGCCAGCATTTGCCTCTCACCGCCACTTAGGTTTCCGGCCAGAGAAGCCTTCCGCGCTTCAAGCTCAGGGAACATCTCATATATCTCAGCCATCCCCGCCTTGATAGAGTCTCTACCTTTCCGGTGGTATGCTCCCATATCTAGATTCTCGGCTATGCTCAAATTAGGGAAGACATTGTTCATCTGAGGGACATAACCTATGCCTAGGTTTATTAGTCGGTCTGAAGCCATGCCGGTAACATTTCGTTCCTGATAGAGCACTCGACCATGGAACAGCTTAGCAAAGCCGAAAAGGCTTTTGAGCAAGGTGGACTTGCCGCTGCCATTGGGTCCGGCGATAGCCACAATTTCGCCCTCACCCACTTTAACAGAGACATTATGCACAATAATAACATCTCCATAGCCGGCATCAATATTCTCCATATTAAGAATGGATGACATCTATCAATTTCCCAAATAGACTTGATAAAACGCCGGGTTCTCCGCCACTTCTTCTGGTTTACCCTCGACTACTATTCTGCCTTTATCCATAACATAGACCCAATGGGCAAAGTCAAACAATATATCCAGCCTGTGTTCTATGATGAAGAAACTCAATCCTCTCTTCTCTCGCAAATTCTCAATTCTCTCAAAGATTCTCCTACCCAAGTTGGGATTTACCCCAGCTGCTGGCTCATCTAGAAGCAATAATTTTGGAGAAGCCATAAGTCCTCTGCCTATTTCCAAGAGTTTCCTTTGCCCGCCAGACAGCTCGCCGGCTGGCGAGGAAGCCAAACGGTCCAGTTCCAAGAGTTCAAGAATTTCCATGGCTTTATCGGCTAGCTCTGCTTCTTGCTCTTGCCAACTTTTCCTTAAGAAAAGGCTGTTTAGAAATTTGTCTCCCTGATGACCTCGGGCTGCCACCAGCATGTTGTCCAGTACGCTTAACTTTTGAAAAGGTCGGGGTACTTGAAAAGCACTTACCAGCCCCAGGGAATAGATCTGGTGGGGAGCAAGACTGCTGATACAATTGTTATTGAGATAAATGGCCCCGTCATCAGGTCGATGAAAACCGAGGACAATATTGAACAAAGTGGTCTTTCCGCTACCATTGGGACCTACTAGCCCCCAGATGCTGCCGCTTTTGATCTCCAGGCTTACTCCATTGACGGCGTAAACACCACCAAAGTGTTTCCTAACTCCCTTTATTCTTAGGAGCGCTTCTTCCATACCGAACCCTCTCCATCGCCTTCGTCTTAACCCTACTTTCCTTTAACAAACCATGAGGTCGATAAAGTAAAACCAGAATAATTAAGACACCATACATAATATATTGTAGGTTACCCGGGTCAATAGGTAAAGTCAGGTAATCTTTGGCTATGTTTGCTCCCCGGTCGAAAAGCTCTACCAGCCCAGCACCTAGCAGTGCCCCCCAGTTGTTAGCCGGCCCACCCAAAAGAACCATTATCCATACGGTGAAAGTAATCATGGGCATAAACATATAAGGGTCAATAAACTGAATGTACTGAGCATAAAGACCACCGGCCACCCCGGCTATAGCCGAACCTAGAGCAAATACCTGCGCTCGAAACCTAGCCCTATTCTTGCCTAGTGCCTCAGCAGCGACTTCATCCTCCCTTAGCGCTCGTATGACCCTACCATACGGAGAGTTGGCCAATAGTTGAACTACGAGAAAACAGATAGCCAGGCAAAGGTAAACCAAGCCTATGTTTATTGTGATATCAACGCGTGCAGATACACCGGCTATGGAAACGGCTGGAGAGACCGTTATTCCCCAAACGCCTCCAGCAATCCAGCGCTCAGATTTGACAATCTGTCTTAGGATTTCACCAAATGTCAAAACTACTATGGCTAGATAGTCCTCTCTCAGCTTCAAGGTAGGCAAGGAAACCAGAAAACCGGTAACAGCTGAGGTTGAGGCACCAGCAACAAGGCAAAGGTAGAAGGGAACGCCAGCCTTAGATAGAAGGGCATAGGTATAAGCACCAACAAGAAAGAAGACAACTTTACCAAAATTGGCTAAGCCGGCAAAGCCGAACTCCAGGTTCAGACTCAAGGAGAGTATGGAAAAAATGCCGATAAATACAACCAGGTCGAGTACATAGATTAACGGGTCCAACTATGCCCTCCGAAATAGCATGGCCAATCCCTGAGGTCTCACAATTAAACTTATGATAATTATCAAGAAAGCTATTGCTGTGCGGTATTCAGTGGACAGCCCCAGCGCTATCAGTGCCACCACACCCAAATTCTCAGCTAATCCAATAATAAAAGCGGCGGCGATAGAACCATAAAAGTTGCCAATGCCCCCCAAAATGGCGACAGCAAACAGGGGCAACACTATATCCCAGCCTGTCATGGGCCAGACCTGGGTATCCGCCGCACGGAATATCCCGGCAACGGCCGCCAAACCGGCACCAATAAACCATGTTAACAGAATTACCCTATCAATATGAATCCCGGAGGCTAACGCAAGCTCTGGGTTGCTGGCGGTGGCTCTAATAGCTTTACCTATTTTGGTCTTCACCAATACAAAGTGCATGATAAGTGCCAGGGTCGTAGCCGCGAACACAAGCCACAACCATAGACCAACAATCCTTAGCGGTCCCACCTCGAACGAAGACCAGGTCGTGCTAAAATACATGGGCTTCCAGCCCCAAAGTGCCCCAATAGAGTACCTAAGAATAAAACTTACGGCGATGGAGGCTACCATAAGATGGATAATACTGGCTCCTCCTTTAGCCAGTGGCTGGAAAATACCACGGTAACATAGAATACCCGCTACGCCGGTACACAAGAAGGCGATGATTAGAGCTAGTGGTAATCCCAACCCTATTTGTTCAGCCACAAAATAGCCGATGAAAGCACCAAGGGTAATAAATTCAGCATGAGCAAAGTTGGGAAATTTAGACAGGCCATAAGTTAAGGTAAGACCCACAGCTCCTATAAGATATAAGCTGCCGGTAATAGCTGAATTGAAGAGTATTTGTGCCCAGTTAACTACCACACTCTCTCCGTCGAATGACGCCCTGACCTGCAAAGGCGCTGAATAGCCCTAGCGAAGACCAAGAAAGGCACTGCTTCTACGATAATTGGAGTAGCCATTCGGTAGAGGCACCTGCCTAGCACTTTCGCGGATTCGATTCCGCACCCGACATACTAGCACGAATAGGCCGCCAAATCAATTGGAGAGCTAAGGCCGAGGTCTCCAGAGCCTGCGTTTGAGCATATGCCCATATACTGTGGCCAAGGCACAAGCCGCTGCCAGCATCGGAGGCCTTGGGTAACCAAATGACGATCTGTTAATCGATGCCATCATCACCGCTACAATCCTGCCATGATACTTGTATTGTT
>CAZWDF010000120.1:0-4221 GCA_964632335.1 uncultured Candidatus Saccharibacteria bacterium
AGTCAGACAGATCAACCTTGCCAGCCTTGGCAGCATCAAGCACACGCTTTTGCAGCGCCAGCTTGAAATCACGATTGGTCTTATATGTGCCTTCGCCTGCATGGGCAAAAGCCGATGCGACGTTAGCCACATCAATGACAGACTGCGGAACAGGCTTGCCCGGGGCTTGAGCGCCGCGTTGTTCAAATACACCAGCAGCGCCCGTTGGACGTTCGTTAAACACAGACTTAACGCCCGATGGATCAAACACAACAATCTCGCGAGCATCCGGTGCTGCCTGATAAATCACGCCATCATAACCAGCATCTTGCAATTCTTTTGCAAAAGCATCGGCAGCTTCACGGCCACCGGCTTTAACTCGTGCTTTGTCTTCGTCTGTTGCGTAGTAAGGGTTTTCCAGACGAGCATACAGAGGCATGATGTTTTGCCCTGCTGGCCCCATGCGGCGACCTTTTTGCTGGGCGTACATGTTAGCCATGTCTACGCTGTCGGTCAGGTAAACACCTGTGCCAAGCCATCCGCTATCTTTGCGATTAGGATGGTTTAGATCAAACTCGGTGACGTTGTCAGCGGTGCCGTGATACAGAACAAGTGGCTTGCCCTCTTCATCAACCATCTGGCTTTCGTTAAACCAAACCTGAAACTCTGGCGTGGCTGTCATTACGGCAGCGGCTTGCTCGAGTGTTTGCTCGGTAATAGGAGCGGCATTCTCTGGACGGAACAGAACCGAGTATTTCTCGTAAGCTTGCTCCGGGGTCATCTTAAGCTTCAGCGCCAGGGCAGAGAAGACACGGGATGCCAATGCAGCCTGAACCTTGCTGTCCGACTTGGTGAAGATACCAAGTTCATTGAACTGCTGCTCAAAGTTCTTCTCGACTGCACGAGCAGACTTTTTGAAATCCTGTGCTGCAACTTCAGTGCCCATCACTTCGCCGTACGCTTTCTCAAGTGTCTCGGCTTCTTTCTCAATAAAGTCCATTGCTTCCCGGCGAGTCATTGTCTCGCCTTCAACGCGGATGTCATCAAGCAATGCAGCGCCGACTTCTGTCGGGCCAAGCTTGGTGGCGAACTCGGAGATAGGGATCGAGATTTCTGCGTCAGGCGATACTAGCTTTGATAGCTGTACGCCTACTTCAGGGATTAGCTCAACGACCTGCTCAAGCAGCCCGGTTTGTTTCAGCACATTGGCGCTGATGAAAAAGTCTTGCACGTCACTTTCGTCGGTGACCTGCTGAATGAAATCTTGAATTGCTTGCGGATCGCGGGAGCGAATCTTGTTGGCAGACATAAGGTCGCCAAGCTTCTCGACGATATCGCCTGCTACTTTTGCACGTTCTGCGCGTTCTGTTTCGCCAGTGATCTTGTCGATGGTTTTCTGCAAACCGGTGGCAACAGTAGTCTGTCCACCTACACCCACAATTGTAGCGACTAGGGTCTGTAGCGCAGCGCTTGGACGCTCTTTGACGTAATCAACAAACGGGCTGTCAGGATTAAGCACAGACCATTCATTCAAATCTTGCAGCACCGTAGCAAGCTGCTCTGCCGGGATTTCTGCTTTGGCTTGATTGACGATAGTTTTGAACAGAGGCGTACCGACCTTTAGGTCAGACACCAGATTCATTAACGGAAACTTTTCAGTCCAGTATTCGACATAGCCTTGTCCTGCACCGTAAGCCGCAGCGCCAGCAGGGCTGATGCCTTTCTCGCGAGCCTTGGTGTATTCTTCGCCAACCATAGGAGCAACCATCTGCGCCAGGAAGGCTGCTTGGCCACCAGGTAAAAACAACAACGGCATAGCTGCGACGTTTTGCGTCAGCGAGCTAAAGCCACTGATTAGACCCTTGCCAATATCTGATTCTGCTTGCGGCATCTGCGCATCGGCAGAGCTTTTGATCCACTTGCGGTATTGCTCCATCGATGCGACAGGGCGAGCAAAAGGATTCTCCGGCAGGATGCCAGTAGTCTCGATGACTTGACCGGCAAGCTCAAACGGCATTTCAGCCACGCCGACTACACCAGCGCTGGCTTTCTTACCGGTGGCTACCACCAGATCCTTGGCCATGCCAAGACCGCGCACGGCCTTGCTGACCATTGATGTGTTTTCGTAGTCGTCGTAGCCAATCGATGCAAACTCTGGATTTGAGTAAGCCTTGGCCAGCACCGAGTCCTGCTTGTACATGTTGTCGAAGTTGAACTTGTTTAGCTCAATCATTCGACGTGCGTCGTCAGGTTGGTTGCGTACAGTCTCAAGCGGCAGGCCAGAATCCCTAGCCATGTTGATGAACTTGGCTTCCTGGTCCGGGTTGTAATCAACCGCCAGACCAAGGCTTGCCTTTAATTGTTCCTTCTCAAGAGTGCTTTTGTTCTTGATGTATTCATCTACCGACGCGCCAATCAACGACTCATCCATGTTTTATTTCCTTTTAGGGAATTGGGCAGGGTTGGAAAGCTGGGCGACCGAAGAGCCGGTGAAACTTGCCACGTCGCGCATTGTCCAATATACGCCCAAAATGTCTTGTTCTGTCGGGTTTTCGATGCCTCTTTGTTTGTATGCATCGCGGATCGATTTGAGCTGCGAGTCAGGGATATCCGACGAAGACATCTCCATGACTTTCTCTTTAACAGTGCTGACATTGAAGCCCATGAACGTCTTCTGGAAAGTGGCGTCTTTGGCAAAAGTGTTGTCTACAACTTTGCGCAATTCGTCAGGCGTGAGCTGACGGCCAATCTGTGCCTGCTCGCGGATGATCGATGTGTTGATGTATTGCTGAATAGCACCAACGCGGCCAACCACCTTGGGATCTTTGCCCTTGCCCTTGGTGTCTTCTTCCCACTTCGGCATGATGCTTGTTAGGCGGTTTTCCAGGATAGGCTTCAAAGCCTGGTCATTAACGTCCAGAACCTTGTTGTCAGCCGAACCAGTTTGCAGCTTGCCCCAAAAGTTTTCAGCATAGGCAAAGTCTTCTTTTGAGAACTTTGGACGCAGCATGTTTAGCTCTGCGCGGGACATGTTCTTGAGCTTGGCCGGGTCACCAATGGTTTCAAAGTAGGTTACCTTGTCAGTCTCATTGACGCCATTGGCCTGATTCTCGGCAAACTTCTGCACTGCTGGAACCATTGACGGCGGGATGCTGGTGCGCAGATTGAGCGGCAGAGAATCGTAGTTGCCTCCGTTCTTGACCAGCTCCATGTATGCGCCGCCAACAATCTCGGCCTCTTTGTTCTTTTGAGCGTAGACAGCGATGTCGTAATTCTTTGTTGCTTCCAGGCGTGCGGCCTCGCGAGCAAGCGGGTCATCGCCTGCACGGTTTACGGCGCTATCAACGTATTGCATGCGGCTTGGCAAAGCAGGCTTGCCACCACCGGCAGCGAACTGCGATGAAATCGCATCAACGTAATCGCGAGTTTCTTTTGGAAGGTATGGTTTGCCTGTCTTGCTATTAAGGCCAAACACGTCTTCATCGTTTTTCTTGGCTGTTGCCAGAGCAGCATTAAGATTGCCAGGGCCGTAGTTGTATGCAGCCAAAGCCAGTGGCAGACTACCACCGTATTCTTTCAGCATGGCATTGCGATAGTCGCGACCAAAGCGGCGATACTCTTCGACAGATTGATCTTTGAGAGGCTCAACGCCATAGCCAGGTGATGTGCCGGTCTTCGGCATAACCTGCGAAATACCCTGGGCACCTTTGTCCGAAGTAAGCAGCTCGCCCTTGGCGTTGTAGTGCTTGCCACCAGACTCGACGCCAAACTGGATATTGTCCAGCAGCTCTTCCTGCGTAGGGTTAAACGTGCTGCGATAAACGTCAGCAGTCTCACGGGCAGCGAACTTGCCTTGGCGCAGACCGCCCTCTTCGCGGATGATCTTGTCAAAGCGAATGATCGATGATGGGTCCATCTCTTTGCCGTGCTTGGCCATCAAGCCACGGGCAGAATCAACGTCGCCCTTCTCCAGCATGCCAGTGATGACATTGCCGTAAATGGTGTTCAGGGTGTCTTGCTTGGCCTTCTGGCGCTGGGCAGAGTCTGCTGGCCACTTAAGCAAGTCAGCGGCTGCGTCTACTTCATTGAGCGCTGTGTTCTTGTAGACCTCGAACTCTTTGGTGCCGAACGTATTAGCAGCCAGGCCAGCATAGGTTGTGGCACGGGCATCAGCTTCTTTCAGAGCATAGGTCTGCACTTGCTTCACAGCGTGCTGATTCATCTGCGTCTGATAGGTCAGCA
>CAZWDF010000121.1:0-4192 GCA_964632335.1 uncultured Candidatus Saccharibacteria bacterium
TAGGGCAAACAAACCGGGTCCCTGGCCCCATGGAATAAGCGAGATACATGCAGCATCCTAGGGGAATGCGAAAGAGAATCGCCGCTCCATGGACAATATTCCCGTTTGTGATTTCAATATTAGGCTTGACAAAGAGGGACAGGCGACATATAATAACGACCATATAGGAACAATCATTCCAAACCAATGAGTGCTCCACAATCGCTAAAGGACTCAGGCTTGAGCCAGAAGAACAAAGAGAGCATAGAGGGAACAGTATTCAACATTCAACGATATAGTATACATGACGGGCCAGGAATTAGGACGACAATATTTGTTAAGGGCTGTCCTTTACGATGTGGGTGGTGCGATAATCCAGAGTCACAGAACCCGTACCCAGAATTCTTCGTCAAAAAAGACAGATGCAATCAATGTGCGAAGTGTCTTGATGTTTGTGCACCCAGAGCTATTGCTCTAGATGAAACTGGTTTGCGAATAGAGAGAACACAGTGCAACTTCTGCATGAAGTGCGCCGACATCTGTCCCACCGGCGCCCTAAGCCGTGTTGGCAGTATAATTACTGTTAAGGAAGCGGTGATGGTAGCTAGCAGGGACGAACTTTTCTATCGAAACTCAGAGGGTGGAGTAACAATATCTGGTGGTGAACCCCTATATCAAGAAGGATTTACTCGCAACATACTACAGGAATGCAAGGAGCGATTGCTTCATACAACGCTCGACACGTGTGGTCATGTGCACTGGGAGGTATTTACTCGGGTTCTGGAATATGTAGACCTAGTGCTCTTTGATATCAAACACTTAGATTCAGAGATGCACCGCAAGGGAACAGGTGTGGGCAACGAGCTTATTCTTAAGAATTTCCAAATGGTTACTAAGAGGGTAAAGGTATGGGTGAGAGTTCCAGTTATTCCAACCTTTAACGATTCACCACAACATGTAGAAAGACTAGCTAATCTTCTGACAGGAACACACATTGAAAAGGTTTCTCTGCTGGGCTACCATGAATGGGGTAAGCACAAATATCAGGCGTTGGGTAGAGATTATCAATTTGAAGGAATTAGCCCTTTGACTGAAGAGAAAATGCAGAGTCTCAAGAATATAATTGACTCTTATGGACTGAAAGTTACGATCGGCTACTAAACATCCCCCTTTTCTACTCTAACAGGCAATATGTGTAGAGTGCAAGATAGGGTTTCAATTTGAGGAACTAAGTCGGCTGAAGTAAAGTCGGGAGTAGGAATAATGGACTTCCACTATTCATCAAATGAGGAAGCATTCCGAAAAGAGGTTAGGGATTGGCTGGCACAGAACATGAAGGAGCTACCCAATTGGTGGAACCGGCCGGATATGGCTGGACCAGAGGTAGATTCTAAAGAATACCACCAATTCAGTATCTGGTGGCACCGCAAGCTCTACGAAGCTGGTTTCGTCGGTATATCTTGGCCCAAGGAATATGGAGGACGTGGCGGCACACTTATGGAGGGGGTAGTTTTCTATGAAGAGCTAGCCAAGCACCGTGCACCCAGGCCAGCAAACGCTCACGGTCTTGGCTGGTGTGGCCCGGCAATCTTACGGTTTGGTACCGAGGAGCAAAGGAGACGTTATATTCCCAAGATCCTCTCGGCTGAGGAGATATGGTGCACCCTATATTCCGAGCCTGAAGCCGGCTCCGACATGGCTAATGTGCAGACCCGAGCAGTGGAAGAGGGTAACTATTATATCGTCAACGGACAAAAGGTCTGGACTAGTGGTGGTCACTATGCTGATTGGGGTGTTATCTTGGTGAGAACCGACCCCAATGTTCCTAAGCACCGTGGACTGAGCTATCTACTCGTAGATATGCACTCACCAGGCATTACTTTGCGTCCGCTGAGACAAATTACTGGACATGCTGAGTTCAACGAGACCTTCCTTGATAACGTACGCATTCCAAAAGAACAAATTCTTGGTGAGAAGAACAAGGGCTGGTATGTGGCCGCTGGTGCGTTGGAGTTTGAAAGGTCAGGGATGGGAGAAGCAATCGGACGTGAAAATATCATCAAAGACCTGATCCGGATAGCCAAAGGGATGAGAGACAAAGGAGAGCCTCTTACTAAAGACCCGGTAGTTCGGCAGAAGATAGCTCAATTCTACCTTGAAGCTAGTGTCTTGAAATACCTCTTTCTGCGTAACCTAACCCACCAATTGAGGGGTGAGCGCCCCGGTCCTGAGGGCTCTGTTGGTCACGTTTTTGGGGTTGAATTCAGCCAGCGCTTGTATGACTTCGCTATGCAGTTGCAGGGACCATATAGCCGACTAGTTAGAGGTTCCAAATACGCCATTGAGCACGGCAGGTGGCAGCACAACTTCCTCTGGTGGCGTGGCATGAGTATCGCCACCGGCACATCAGAAATTCAAAGGAATGTCATCGCTCAGAGAGGTCTGGGGTTGCCCAAGCAATAGAGTGAGACATCAGTATTAATGGCAAGGAGGCAAGATGATAAAGACCAAACTCTGTGACATGGTGGGGATAAAGTATCCCATTATTCAGGCAGGGATGGGGCCTTATAGCACCAACAGACTGGCGGCTGCGGCGGCCAGCGCCGGGGTCCTCGGAATCATCAGTACCAGCGGTTTCTCCCTTCTTAGGGATACTTCTGCTGGCGATAGGACTGAGCTCTCAATACTAGCCAAGACACTTATGGATGAAAAAGGAGGCACGCGCTACGAGCAGTTGAAACGAGCCTTTCATCGAGTCAAAGAGGAGACTAGAGAGGCAAGGGGTATCCTGGGAATAAACTGCATGGTATCAGCAGAGATGTCCCAATGGGCAACACAGGTGATTCATGCTGTACTTGAGGTGAGGGAAGAAGACCCAGATATGAAGGACAGACTGAGAGTAATAATCACCTCAGCCGGTGATCCTCTACCTTGGGCCGAAACAATAAAGCCATCAGGGCTCAAGTGGTTTCATGTGGCTCCTTCTGTTCGGCATGCCAAAAGATGTGAGCGAGCCGGCGTGGATGCCATAATCGCTTCGGGTCATGAAGGCGGGGGGCATGTTGCGTGGGAACCAGTTCATACCCTAGTTTTGCTGCCGGCCGTAGTCAAAGCAGTAAGTATTCCTGTCATCGGCGCAGGCGGTTTCTGCGATGGAGCATCATTGGTGGCGGCTTTGGCCCTAGGTGCTGTAGGCGCTCAGATGGGCACCAGATTCCTGACGACCAAAGAGAGCGATTTTCCCCAGCTCCATAAGGATTACGTTGTAAGAAGTGGAGAGAGGGATACCATGGTAGCCAGGGGCTTCGTGGGACCTTTAAGGTATGTAAAAAATGAAGCTGCTTCGGAGCTTGCCAATATCACCGTGACCAAAGCTCCCGGATTGTATCTAGGTCAGCCAGATGATCTCAGCACCGTTGCCACTGAAGTGATGACCAAAGAAAGGGAAGGATTTGATGCTCTCTTCCGAGGTAATGGCCCGAGGGCGCTCATGCCTGGTGGGGAAGTAGCCGGAAGAATAGATGACATTCCCACTGTAAAGGAGCTTGTTGAACGGATAGTAAAGGAAGCTGAAGAAATCATACGAAGTATGCCTCAAAGATTCACCGCGTAGTCTTGGAAATGACTACCCTAGTGATGCTGCAAGTGTATCACGCGATGAGAAAGGAGGAAGGACATGGCGTATAACTATGCGAAATACGAGAAGAAAGATAGAATAGCCTATGTTACGCTTAACCGGCCTGAGGTGATGAATGCCCTGCACATTCACGCCCATCAAGAGCTGACAGAGATCTGGAACGACTTTCGCGACGATCCAGAGACGTGGGTAGCGATTATTACTGGGGCCGGCGAAAAGGCCTTCTCAACCGGGAATGACCTCAAGTATACTGCCGAGCATGCTGCAGAGGGTTTCCCACCCTTTCCCTCGGGTGGCTTCGGTGGCATCACTAATCGCTTTGAGTGCTGGAAGCCAATCATTGCCGCCGTCAATGGCTACGCCCTGGGTGGTGGACTGGAGATAGCCTTGGCTTGCGATATCATTATTGCTGCCGAGCACGCTCGTTTTGGCCTTCCTGAGCCAACGGTGGGCATCATAGCTGCGTTTGGCGGTTTGCATCGACTGCCTCGGCAGGTACCTCTGAAGGTAGCTATGGGTATGATACTCACTGGACGTCAAATTACAGCTCAAGAGGCCTACCGCATCGGCCTAGTG
>CAZWDF010000122.1:0-4102 GCA_964632335.1 uncultured Candidatus Saccharibacteria bacterium
CGGGTTGCAACAGGCCTTGCTCCTCGATGCTCTTTGCTAACTCATCAATTCCTAGATCGGCGTCGGTCTTCCTCACATTGGGTTCCCCAAGCACAACCTTTTTGATGCCAATCTCAGCAAATTGTGGCATAAGCGCACCCTCTTTTCTCGTCAAGATAGTCATAGAGACTGAATCGACTAAAACTCAAAAGGGCACTGGACACCCGCTGTGCTACCCAGCAGTTCTAGCGCCCCTGTTTCATACCGCACTCCCAGCCCTGTTCTTCGGACTATCTTAACGGGCCCCTATGTTTGTGAACCAGAATACTCCGATGTGCGAGAGTTGTCAACTGTTGCTGACGGGACATTAGATTCAGAACCGTTTCGCGCTTTACAAGGCTTCGTTGACAGCCAGATGAAAGCAAATGAGAAGACTCTTTGAGCAATAGAGATTTTGGGAATAGGGGCAAGTTTTCGGTTTCGCGCCGCTAGGTGGGCCATGTCGTAGCCGTGGCTGAATGAACCTTTCGTCAAATTGTTTCCTCCGCTCCTTCTGCTGACTGCACTCTGGCAGTTCAAAGAATGTTGAAAGCTCTCCATGTGTAGGCTCGGAGAACGTACGATTTGTGAAAATTTGAAAAGAAGGTGTACTAGGTTTAAAATTATGCAGAGGTTGTAGGTAAAAAGTAACCGTAAGCCGACATCAATTCAAAGTCCTGGCAGAGGCATAGCTTGCTCATTTCCGCAGGTAAATAACAATATGAAAGAAGCCGCTAAGAATACGGAGGCCGCTTCTCGTGTGAAGAAGCACAAGTCCGTCAATAAAGATACCAATAGATCTAAGCTACGTGAGTTGACCCGTGATCTTAGGGAGCGGGTCAAGGAACTCAATTGCTTGTATGGCATTTCGCGTCTTGTCGAACAGGAAGGCGTCTCACTTGATGAAATCATGCAACAGGTTGCTGAGCTAATACCCGCATCGTGGCAGTACCCTGAGGATACCTGTGCCCGGATCAAGCTGACCCACGGGGAATTTAAGACCGTTGATTTTCTTGAGACCGTATGGAAACAAAGTGAGCTAATCACGGTAAATGGCAATCAATTTGGTACACTGGAGGTGTGTTACCTCAGAGAGAAGCCCCATTGTGATGAAGGACCGTTTCTCAAGGAGGAACGAAACCTGATCCATGCAATTGCAGAGAGACTGGGGCATATTATCGAACATAAGTTCGCTGAGGACGAATTACAGTCACTTTATGAACAGGAAAGGAATTTACGTGAGAAGCTTCAAGCGGAGATGCGGGCTAGAGTAGATTTTACCAGGAACCTTATCCACGAACTGAAGACACCGCTCACGGCCCTGGTTGCAACAAGTCAGCTCCTCATTGATGAAGCTGAAGGCACCGAGCTGGGCAAGCTGGCTCAGCTCGTCTGGGAAGGTGCTAATAATGTAAACAATCGTATAGATGAGCTTCACGATGTGATCAGGGGTGAAATCGGCAAACTTAAACTGGAACTAAAGCCACTTAACTTGAAGCGTTTGATTCTCTCATTGGTAGAAGAGACTCGTGCTCTTTGCCTGCAGCGCGATGTTTCTATTAATGTTGAGCTAAGGGAGCGATTACTGGAGGTGTATGCCGACCCTGTGCGGGTACGGCAGATTATGCTGAACCTGCTTAACAACGCTCTCAAATATGCCAGTGAGGGGAAGAAAATTGTTGTTGCTGCCAAAAAGCGGCCCGGATTCGGTGTAGTAGAGGTTAGGGACTACGGGCCAGGTATCGTTGCCAAGGAACAACGAAATCTGTTTCAACCAGGATACCAGTCGGCGTATCCTGAGGAGCGAACTCGCGGATTGGGCATAGGCCTGGCACTTTGCAGGATATTGGTGGAGCTTCACGGCGGCAGAATCTGGGTAGAAAGCAAAGTTGGTAAAGGGTCCAGCTTCTTTTTTACACTGCCGTTACTGAAGAGTGATGGGAAGAAGATCCTAGGGAAGGTTAGATGAAAGTATTGATAATCGAGGATGACAAAAGCATAATAGACGCAGTAAGCATTGCCTTTGAATTCCGCTGGCCTGGCACAAGCTTAGTTGCTGCTACAAATGGCAAAACGGGCATCGAATTAGCGAGAAGGGAATCTCCTGATATCGTAATACTGGACTTAAATCTCCCTGATATAAGCGGCTTTGAAGTACTGAAAAGAATCCGGGCATCATCAAATGTGCCAGTAGTAATCCTGACCGTCAGGTCAGACGATGAAGATGTCTTAAAAGGTCTTGAGGCGGGGGCTGATGATTATATTGTTAAACCATTCAATTATCTCACCCTGCTGGCCAGGGTTAAGGCAGTCCTTCGTCGAACTGAGGCAATACCTTTCGTCGGAAGACGCTATAATCCAGTAAACGCCCGTCTGAAAGTAGACTTTGTCAATCAAAAGGTGAGGGTTGATAACCGTCTGGTTAAACTGACCCCCGTCGAATACCGTTTACTTACCCTCTTGGTCACAAATAAGGGTGAAATCGTTCCGTATTCAAGAATCATGCACGAGATCTGGGGTAAAGACTACTCGGGCGAGACGAAGAATATCAGAATATTTGCCTGCCGCCTCCGCAAGAAGCTCGGTGATATACCCCCAAGCATGATTACGAATAAGCGCGGCTCAGGCTACACATTTCAAGCCGGTGCTTGAGCGCAGAACTACGCATCATATTGTCTTTGCAGAGTCGCACCCCAACCACGGTTAGTCTTTGTTTCTGCAACTCATAACTCCTCTTGTCTATAAGGGGACATACACAGCAGAAACTCATGCCAGCAAAGCCGGTTAGTTCGTGAATAGTAACAATTCTGTCACAATGTTACTACCTGACAACAATTTACCCTCTGCGGTAAAGTAGAAAGCGGTAAACGGTTACCTTTTTATATATGGTTTTTAAAACACAGGACACCGACCGAAAAATCATATCCATTCTTAAGGTGCTGAGCGATTGCCAGGAACCTGTAGGGTCACGGGTGATTGCCAGGCATCTCAAGGATTACGGAGTGGACCTCGGTGAGAGGGCGGTAAGATACCACCTTAAGCTCATGGACGAACGCGGGCTGACCAAGTTTATTGGTCGGCTGGACGGCCGGCTAATTACTGAGAAGGGCCTTAATGAGATAAAGAGCGCTCTAGTAAAAGATAAGGTCGGCTTTGCCATATCCCGAATTGAGCTACTAGCCTTCCGCACTAGTTTTGACTACGAAAAGCGTCAGGGTGCCGTGCCAGTAAATGTCTCCTTTTTCCACAGAGACGAATTCGGGGAGGCGCTCCGGTTAATGAGACCTGCCTTCGAAAGCGGCCTCTGCGTGAGCAAATTGGTGGCAGTCGCCCGTAGCGGGCAACGTTTAGGAGACCTGATTGTCCCGGCAGATAGGGTTGGATTAGCCACCGTCTGCAGCATTGTCGTAAATGGCACTTTACTTAAAGCTGGCATTCCTATGAACTCCAGATTCGGCGGCATGCTTCAGATGCAAAATCGCCAGCCAACTCGTTTCACCGAGATAATTTACTACGATGGTTCCTCGCTGGACCCCTCAGAGATCTTTATCAAAGCAAAGATGACTTCGGTCAGAGAAGTAGTCTTAACTGGCAACGGCGAGATACTGGCTAACTTTCGCGAGATACCAGCACCTTGCCGGCCCATAGCTGACCAAGTGGTACAGGGACTAAGCAGTGCCGGCGTGGGAGGTCTGATTCTTATGGGAAACACCAGTGGGGATGTTTGTGAAGTTTCCGTAGACCTGAATAAGATCGGGGTAATTCTTATCGGCGGCTTAAACCCGATAGCGGCCGCCCGGGAAGCTGGCGTTGAGGCGGAAAACCGCAGCATGAGCACGGTTATGGAATACAAAGACTTGGTAAAGTATGAAGAGATACTAAACTTGGAAACGGAAGTCAAATGAGAATCATAAGAATTATTCCTTGCCTTGATGTGAAGGATGGGCGAGTGGTCAGGGGTGTAAACTTCGCCAATGTGCGGGATGTTTGTGACCCGGTAGAGGCGGCTGCTGCCTACTGCCGCGAAGGGGCGGATGAGCTTGTCTTCCTGGATATAATGGCTTCTGCACAGAATCGAAAAACA
>CAZWDF010000123.1:0-4096 GCA_964632335.1 uncultured Candidatus Saccharibacteria bacterium
CGAGCACATCCAGGGTTCATCGGCGGGTATAACTCAGAACTATCCCGAACTTCTCGGGGATGGCTTTTTTGACAAGGTTATCGCTGGACTTACCAAGGCAAAAGAGGGGGGTGTTGATACCATCTTGGACGCCTCGACCCTCGACCTTGGTCGGGATGTGACCTTGTTAGCTAAGGCCTCCAGCATCAGCGGTGTAAACATAATCGCCACCACCGGATTTTACTTGGAGCCAATGCGTCTTCTCGGTGAGGTCTCAGTAGACCAATTTGCCCGGCTTTTCCTACGCGAAATTAGAGAGGGCATAGCGGGTACCGGGATCAAACCGGGGATTCTGAAGTCGGCGAGCGACATAGCGGGAGTTACCCCATTCGGACAGACCATCCTGCGAGCCGTAGCTCGGGCTCACCTTGAGACCAAAATCCCGATTATGCTCCATTCTTATTCGCCGGGCCAGGTGGGCAGGCAACAATTAGCCATCCTGAAGGAAGAGGGTGTAGATCTGCGAAGGGTCAAGGTAGACCACTGTAGTGATACTGTTGACCTCGAATATCTGACTTGGCTCCTGGACCAGGGCTGCTACCTTGGAATGGAACGTCTCCCAGGCCGCAACCCAAGCCCGTTAGCTCGTGCCAAGATTATCAAATCGTTAATCGGCGCAGGATACGCGAACCGTCTTCTCCCTTCTCATGACTGGCTGTTGGTATGGCTAAGAGAGTTCGCAGAGGATTCGCCTATCAACTATGAAGATAGACAAAAGTTCAATCCCCACGGATTTCTCTACATCAAGAAGGTGTTGTTTCCTCAGCTTCGAGAGATGGGTGTCTCTGAGGCGACGCTGGGCAGGCTGTGTATTGATGGGCCCAGGAAGTTCTTCGAAGGCACCTAACGGCACTTGTCGTGAGCTAAAGGAAATGGCAGGGACAAGAAGATAAATTTTGTCAGTGGTGGATCACTAAGGAATAAGGCGGGAGTAGCGAAAGCAGGTAGTGAGAGGAGGTAGCGGACGTTAAATGCGTAGAATCAGGATGCAGCGGCATGCGAGCGGAGCCACGCGTAAAGTGTGGCTTAGAAATTGCTCAGCGACAAAAGGTCAGTCGAAACCGAGAAATTAGGAGGAAAACATGAAGCTGAAAGACAGGGTCGCCATAGTGACGGGAGGAGCTATGGGAATTGGACGGGCAATTGCCCTTGCGTTGGCCAAAGAAGGCGCAGATGTGGTTGTGGCTGACATAGCGATGAAGGAAGCAAATGAAGTCGTCAAGGAAATTAAGTCTTCAGGTCGGAAGGCAATCGCCGTAAGAGCGGATGTGGCCAATGTTGAAGAGACAAAGCAAATAGCTCAGGCTGCACTGAAGGAGTTTGGCAAGATAGACATTCTGGTTAACAATGCTGGTGTTGCTGTTGGCGGATTGTTTCACACATCGGAGAGGGAGACCTGGCAGCGAGGACTAGACCTGACTATCGGTGGAGTATACAATTGCACTCGGGCAGTAATCGATCATATGATTGAGAGGCGAAGCGGCAAAATTCTAAACATTGGCTCGGCCGCCGGAATCATAGGCAAGCCGGGCGCAACCAGTTATTCTGCAGGTAAGGCGGGTATCGTTGGCTTCACGATGGCTCTGGCCAAAGAGGTGATCACATACGGGATAAATGTCAATTGCCTCTCTCCCGGACCAATCTCAACTCGCGCCGGAAGTGAAGCCGACCGAAGACCGGAAGAAGTAAAGAGGCGGCTGATAGAATCGACTGGCTTTGGTCGAAGAGGCACACCCGAAGAGATAGCTGGCCCGGCCGTATTTCTGGTGTCGGACGATGCCAGCTTCATCACTGGTCAAAACCTTAATGTGGGTGGCCTGAGAACCCTGGGGTTGGACTGAAGAGAAATATGTCGGGTCATTCCTTTTGCCTACAAATTTGGCTTGCACAAATCAAAGAGTCTTGGTGACAGATGAAAAACGGATCGCCAGTTAGGAGGTGTCACTTGGGGTTTCCACTGGAGGGAATCAAGATTTTGGAACTGGCTCAATCTCTCGGCTCGCCTTATTGCACTTCACTGATGGGTGACTTTGGGGCAGAGGTCATAAATGTCGAACCACGACAGGGAGCCCGAACCCGGAATATGGGGACCACGTTTCTTAAGGGTGAATGCTCGTCCTATTTTTCTCTCAACCGTAGCAAGCGAGCAATGACTCTTGATATAACGAAAGAGCAGGGAAAGGAGATCGTTAAGAAGCTGGCCAGGAATGCGGATATCGTGACCGAGAATTTTCGGCCAGGGGTACTGGACAGGTTAGGCTTAGGTTATGAGGACCTATCAAAAGATAACTACAGGCTAATCTGGCTTTCCATTACCGGCTTTGGGCCGAAGGGCCCCTGGAGTCAGAGGCCCGGAGTGGAATTGATTTTTCAAGGTTACTCGGGGATGATGGGGTTTCAAGGTGCCGACGCTGAAGGAATACCACGCATGGTAGCCGGGGCGCCGACTGACATGATGGCGGGATGCTACGCGTTCATGGGAATCATGCTAGCATTGTTTGAGCGGGAGCGAAGCGGGTTGGGCCAGAAGATTGAGACTTCAAATCTATTTGGTGCTCTCTCAATACAGTCCTTTGCCTTTCAAGCGTTCTTTATGGGTCGGCAACGGTCAAAGAACCAGCCTTCGGTTGTTCCCTTCGGGGGTTATAGAACGAAGGATAGTTACATAGCTATCGCCTTACCCAGCGACCAGTATTGGCCAAACTTCTGCAAGGCGCTCGGCATCCAGCATTTGGAGAAAGAGCCCGCGTTCGCTACTAACATTAGCCGAGCGCAGAACGCCGATGCAGTGCAAACCCTTATCCAGGGTATCCTTGAGCAGAAGACGACAAACGAATGGCTTGAGATATTTGAGGTGAATGATTCGCTTGGTGGACCGATATATATGCCCGAAGAAGTTTTCAATGACCCGCAAGTATTAGCCAACGACATGCTGGTGACTGTTGACCATCCGGTATGCGGTAAGGTTAACATGGTAGGCGTTCCAATGAAACTTTCAAGGACTCCAGCCAGAATTGGCCGCCCACCGCCAACACTGGGTCAACATACCGAGGAAATCCTGCTGGAAATTGGATATAGCAAGGGAAAGATAGAAGAACTGAGGAAGCTAAAGGTAATCTAGTATGTGCGGCTATAGCGTTCAGCTGATGGGAAATCGTGCAATCGGTGAGTAAGAGGTGCTAGGTATGAGTAAGGAAACATCTGAAACAGGGCCGGTGCCAATTGCCGAAGGGTTTTTCGAGTTGCCATCATCCTCTTTTGAGAAGCCCCGTCTTGTCGGCAACAGGTGCCGCTTTTGCGGAGAGACCTTTTTCCCGAGCCGGGTCTGCTGCCGCCGCTGCAGCAGCCAGGATATGGAAGAGGTCAGGTTTAATCCGGTCGGCAAATTGTACTCTTTTACCAGTATGAAAGTGAAATCGCCTCACCTCATGGTGCCGGTCCCCTACATGGTGGGAGTGGTGGAACTGGAGGGGGGAGAGCGGGTCAAGACCTTATTAACCGACTGCGACCAGTCATCGCTCGAAGTCAGGATGGATATGGAGCTTGTCATTGAAAGTATCGGTAAGACGGTCGAGCCCATCCGCAATATTCCGGTTGGTACGGAAGTCTTAGCGTGGAAGTTCAGACCGGTAAGGAGCAAGTAACAATGAGGGAAGTTGTCATTTTAGGTGTCGGGATGACCAGTTTCGGGCGTTTTCCTGAAAAACCGGTTCCAAAGATGGGCGCTGAGGCGGTAATAGCCGCGCTTAAGGATGCCGGCATTGAATGGAAAGAAGTGCCAATGATGTATTGTGCGCATTGTATGGGCGGCGGCGTTGACGGAGAATTGGTGGAGGCAGAAATAGGGCATATTGGCATACCGATTGTTAACGTAAACAATGCTTGCGCCAGTGGCAATACCGCTGTTCTTCTGGCTTATCAGGCGATAGCCTGTGGCTTATATGACCTGGTTCTGGCTATGGGTGTCGACCAAGCGCCTTATGGACCGCTCGGTGGCGCTCGAGCTACAGCGATTGGTGTAATGGGCATAAGCACCATGATTGGCAAGTATGCAATG
>CAZWDF010000124.1:0-4082 GCA_964632335.1 uncultured Candidatus Saccharibacteria bacterium
GGAACCTTTTTCAATCCCCGCCGCTTTTTTCAACAATTCGGAAGCAGGAGGTTGTTTTATCTTTAAATCATATGTCCTATTTTCATAAACCGTAATTTCTACGGAAAGAGTCCAGCCCATTTGACTTTTGGTTAGTTCATTAAATTTCTGGCAAAATTCGCCAATGTTTAAACCGTGCTGAGCCAAAGACGGACCCACAGGTGGGGCCGGAGTAGCCTGTCCGGCTGGAATTTGTAATTTTATAATTGCCTTAACTTTTTTTGCCATGTTTAAAATGGAGTTTTAAACAGTTAAATTTTCTTTATTTGCAATGAATCTAATTCTACTGGGGTGTCTCGGCCAAACATATTGACTAAAACCTTTACCTTACCCCTTTCTTCGTCGATTTCAGAAACTTTACCATCAAAATCTTTAAAGGGACCGTCGGTAATTTTTACTAAATCCCCCATTTTGACTTCAATCTTATACTGGGGTTCCTCCACCCCCATTCTTTTCATCAGGTTATCAATCTCCTCTTTTGAGACAGGAACCGGAGTGGTGCCAGCTCCAACAAAGCCAGTAACATTCGGGGTGTTCCTCACCACGTACCAGGAATCATCGGTAACAATCATTTCCACTAAAACATAGCCGGGATAAACTTTTTCTTCCGCCACTTTCCTTTTCCCATCTTTTATTTTAATCTTTTTCTCTTTCGGGACAATAACATTGAAAATTTTATCTTCCATCTCCAAAGACTCCGCCCTTTGTTTTAGGGCCTTAGCTACCGCATCTTCATAGCCGGAGTAAGTGTGAATGACATACCAATTCTTTTGTTGAGGTAATTGTTGTTTAGGCATAGTAGTGGTAATACAAAGTTAGTCGCTCGCTTCGGGCTCGCTCTTTAGAAACCCACGGTTTCTAACGTTTTCGCCTTCGACGAAAGCCTGTTTTCCTACACGGGGAAACCGAAGGGTTTCCCCGACCCCCTTCCGATGTGGGATGTTTTATCTTAATATAAATCGATTTAATAAGGTTGTGAGAACAAAATCGATGGCGCCTAAGAAGATGGCGATGGTTACTGAAATTCCAATAACAACCAGAGTCTTTCTGACAGTTTCTTGCCTGGAAGGCCAATTAACTTTTTTCATCTCCAACCTGACTTCTTTGAGAAAAGTTGTAATTTTAGTAAAAACTTTCATATAGCGAGCCCCGCCCTTTCCTTTCTTTTAGAAAGGGCGGGGCGAAGGTGAAGAAGAGGACGAAATCCTCTTCGCCTGAATTTATTTTAACGCTGTGTTATAAGTCGACTCCGTCGATTTTAAAATGGCCTCGACGGCCATCGAGTTTATGATAGCCGACTGAAATTTAGATGTCAAGGTTTCTAAATATCCAAATTCCTTACTTTTTTGGCGTGAACTCAAAGAGCTAAAGCTCTTTTCGACATGCCAAGAACTATATATCTATATATCTAAATTTCGGACTTTCTTGGCATGTGTTTGAATAAACTTTTTGCGGGGTAAAACTTCGTCTCCCATCAAGATATCGAAAATTCTGTCTGTTTCTCTAGTTGATTCAATATTAACTTTCAGCAAAACTCTATTGTCTGGACTCATAGTGGTTTCCCATAATTCTTGGGCATTCATTTCTCCCAAGCCCTTATAACGCTGAATAGCTACACCAGAAACTTTTTTCAGTGAACTTAAAATCTCAGCCTTATCTGCTTCAGTATAAGCATATTCAATCTTTTTCCCACTTTGAATTTTATAAAGCGGAGGCTGAGCGATATAAAGATAACCTTTTTCAATTATTGGCTGAAAATACCGATAAAATAAAGTTAAAAGTAGGGTTCGAATATGAGAACCATCAGAATCTGCATCAGCCATTAATATTATTCGATGATACCTCAATTTATCTAAATTAAAATCTTCAGCAATAGCTGTTCCCAGGGCAATGATTAAAGCTTTAATTTCTTTTGAGGATAAAATTTTATCAAGACGAGCCCGCTCAACATTTAAGATTTTCCCTCGCAAAGGCAAGATGGCTTGGAAGTGTCTATCTCTGGCTTGCCTTGAGCTTCCGCCGGCACTCTCGCCTTCAACAATATATAATTCTGACTCTTCGGGCTTTCTCGAAGAGCAATCAGCCAATTTTCCTGGTAAAGCCAAACCTTCCAAAATCCCTTTTCTTAAAACTGTTTCCCTGGCAACTTTAGCTGCCTTTCTGGCTTTAGCCACTATTAAACAATTCTCAATAATAGAGCGGGCATCTTGAGGATTTCTTTCTAAAAAATCAGTTAAGGTTTCTCCAACCACTGCCTCAACGGCTACTTTAACCTCCGGGTTCCCTAATTTAGCTTTTGTCTGACCTTCAAATTGGGGTTCTCTTATTTTAACTGCCACTGTCCCGGTTAACCCTTCTCTGATATCCTCCCCATTAAAATTCTCCTCAGATTCTTTCAAAAGACCATTTTTTCTCGCATAGTCATTAAAGGTTCTGGTTAAAGCAGTTCTAAAACCGGTTAAGTGAGTGCCGCCCTCCTCGGTATAAATGTTGTTGGCAAAAGACTCTTCATAACATTCGTATTCCTCGGTATATTGAAGAGCGACCTCAACAATAATTCCATTTTTTTCCCCCGAGCCATAAAAAATGTTTGGATGGCGAGGAGTTACTCCCCGAGTCAAATATTTAACATAAGAAGCAAGGCCTCCTTCAAAGTAAAAAGTGTAGCTCCGTTTCTCCGGGCCCCGATGATCCTGGACGGTTATTTTAACCCCCTTAGTCAAATAAGCCTGCTGTCTTAAGTGATTTAAAATTTTTTTCAGGTCAAATTTAATCTCCTTGAAAATCTCTGGATCTGGCTCAAAAATGACAGCTGTTCCGGTTTGCTTGCATTCCCCTCCTTTTTTAACCTTGGCTTTTGGTTTTCCCTTGGCATATTCCTGAAAGAATCTTTGCCCATTGCGACAAACTTCGGCTTTCATCCAAGAAGACAAAGCGCAAACCACCGAAACCCCAACTCCATGCAGTCCGCCGGCTACCTGATAGGCCTTACCTCCAAATTTTGCTCCAGCATGCAAAGTGGTCATTACCGTTTCCAAAGCCGATTTTTTTGTCTGAGGATGTTTTTCAACTGGAATACCACGGCCGTCATCAACTGTTTTTACCCGATTTTGAGGTAAAAGAGTAACCTCGATATTTTTGCAGAAACCGGCCATCGCTTCGTCTAAAGAATTATCAACACACTCCCAGACTAAGTGATGGAGACCTTCCGGTCCCGTGGTCCCAATATACATTGCCGGCCTTTTTCTCACCGGTTCCAATCCCTCCAATACATAAATATCCTTAGCTGTGTAGGTAGATTCTTGTTTTTTTATTTTTTTAGATTTAGGCGCCATATTTATTTACGGACTTCCCACTCTGGATTTTCTTCCAGAGCTTTAATTATTTTGTTTTGGAGTTCCTCAATTTCTTTTGAAGAAAGGGTTCGATCTTCTGCCTGAAAAATTATATGAAAGGCCAAATTCTTTTTACCTCCGGGTATTTCCTCTCCCTCGTAGATGTCAAAGAGGTCAATATCGCTAACTAATTTTCCGCCAACCGTTTCAATTTTATTTAAAACTTCTTCCACTCGAGTCTCGTGCGACACTAAAACTGCTAAATCTCTGACGGCAGCAGGATAACGAGAGACTGGTTGATAAATCGTCTCTTCCGAACAAAGTTTCTCTAATTTTTCAAAATCAATATCAAAAACAACAACCTTTGAGGGAATATCCAGGCTCAGGGTTATCCGGGGAGAAATCTCTCCTAAAAATCCGATTTCCTCATTTTTTATTTTAATCTCTGCGCATTTTTTCGGATGCCAAATCCCCTTTTTGCTTTCTTCGGGAGTCGCTTCATAATCATCGTACCAGATATTGCTAATTCCCAATTTATTTAAAAGTAAGTCCAGTATTCCTTTGGCTTGGTAAAAGGCATCCCCCGTAATTATTCCCGTCAGCATCCTCTGCTCTTTCTTGGGTGTTTCAAAAATTTTCCCTAATTCAAAAATTTTAATTTCGCTAGCATACTTAGTATTTTTTCCAACATTTTTTAATAAATTCGGA
>CAZWDF010000125.1:0-4071 GCA_964632335.1 uncultured Candidatus Saccharibacteria bacterium
AAGAGGTTCTTACTTCTCGCATGATTGCCTATCCCCTCACTCTATACCAATGCTCACCCACAAGCGATGGTGCTTCGGCTGCGATAATCTGTGCCAGAGAAGTAGCCCATCGCTTTCGTGGCAAGCCAATAACCATAGCTGGGTGGGCAAGTGGCACTCCGGAGTACAATCCGGAGGGTGTTGGCGGCGATGTTTCCGAGGGCTTCGTTGCCCGGCTGGCAGAAGAAGCCTACGAGAGAGCCGGGCTTGGTCCTCAGGACATAGACGTCTGCCAGGTACATGATGCCTTCAGTGCCGGTGAGGTGTTTGCCGCAGAGGATCTTGGCTTCTGCCCGATGGGCGAAGGGGGGCAGTACATCTGGCAGGGGAAAGCCGATATTAACGGCGAACACCCCATCAATACTGATGGTGGCTTGGAGAGTCGTGGGCATCCGATGGGTGCTACCGGTATTGCTCAGATAACTGAGATTGTCCGTCAGTTGCGGGGCGAGGCTGGACCAAGACAGGTCCCAGGTAATCCCAAGGTGGGCTTGACTCACAATGTCGGCGTTGGTGGCTGCAACATCCTGATATTTAAGAAATAGAGCCATTAGTCAGAGCAAGAGTTTGGGGGCAAAGGTGCGTGCCTTTGCCCCCTGTTTCATTTCAGCTAGGGCACTAACTAAACCTTTTTGGAGGCTTCGTTGGCGCTCCAGGGGGCAAGGCGAATGTCGCAGCTTTGACCACGGGTGAGAGAAACTCTTTGGTCTCTAATCCTACAAAAACTTGACCATTACTCGGCACTGTGCACCACAAGACCTACATGATGTGTCTTCTTGGTCGTACTGCCTACGCAGGCTTTCGTTTATCTCTTCAGTGACCGGAACTTATAAACTATCAGCTCGTTACCTTCGGCATCCTCCCGGATTTTCTCGAAATATACATCCACACCCATATCTACATCCAGATGGTCCCAGCCTTCGGTCATCACTGTTTGCACCTGACAGCCTTCCTCCATCAGGATATTGGCAATAGCATAGGGCGGCGTTACCAGGGCGCCCGGGAGCTGCTGGTGGACAATAGTGTAGGTGGAGACCTTACCTTTGCCCTTGAGTGGTACCTCTTCCAGCGTTTGCTGGCCGCAGTTGAGACAGATGAACCGGGTTGGGAAAAAGTACTTACCACACTTACGGCACCTTGAGGCTACGAGGTAGGGTTTGGCGTCAGGCTGCTGGGGTACCTTAAACCATCCCGGTCTTAGCGGCACCCGTTTCTTTTCAGATTTGGCTTGGTTCACAATCTTTCTCCTTTCTCGCTCTATAGCTATCTTTGGCTCGGTTGTCTCATCAAAAGCCCACTTTGACTAGAGTAGCACATTATTGCTTTGGGTTCAACATCATAGGCTATCAATAGTCACGGTGTACTTGACTAGGTTTATTTCGGAGTGTTAAACTGCAACAATATGGAGAGACAAAGTGAGGATATTTAATAAAAGGGGAGATACTGGGGACACCAGTCTACTTTTTGGACGAAGGGTTCCTAAGCATGATTCTCGGTGCGAGGCTTATGGAACAATAGATGAAGCTGTTTCGTCTTTGGGTATTGCCTATAACTTTGCTGCCAAAAATAAGACAAAGGAGACAATACTAAGAGTCCAGAAAGAACTTTTTACCGTATGTGCTGAACTAGCGACAAAAGTGGACGACTACGGAAAGTTTACTTCCACTTTCAAGCCTGTAACTGGCGAAATGGTTAACGGACTTGAGAAGATAATAGATGAAATAGAAGCTGAGATAGAGATGCCAAAGTCATTTGTTATCCCGGGCTCAAATGTCGGTTCGGCGTGGCTCGACTTGTCTAGGGCTATAGTGAGACGAGCAGAAAGAAGGGTAGTGATGCTTAGGGAAAAAGATGGAATAGAAAATGACGCCATTCTTCAATATTTGAACCGTTTAGCTGATGTTCTTTTCTGCCTGGCGAGGTATGAGGAGACCTAGAAGAGAGCAACCGTCACTCTTAATGCGCGTTGAATTATCATATTGATTTCCCCTTTACTAACAAGCAATTTTGTTGACAACTAGTAGAATAATCATGTAGTATTTCTAGAACACCACACGCAGCACAGGGCGAGAAAGAAACGTAACACTGAGTAGATTGAGATGCGGGCTTATATAATCAGGAGAGTACTGCTCATCATACCCACTCTGTTTCTGGCGACGCTGATAGTTTTTGCCACTATCCGTATGATTCCGGGAAGTGCGTTAGAGCTAATGACATCTGAAATGCAGCAGGAATCGGGGCTGGGGAAAGGGTTGACTGTTGAGTATCTTAAGCACGAACTTGGGATGGATGTACCAGTCTATATTCAATACGGACGCTGGCTAGGAAATGCTTTTCAGGGTGACCTCGGGAGGTCATTATGGACACACCGTGTTGTGACCGATGAGCTAACAAAAAGGATTCCGGTGTCCATGGAACTTGGTATCTTTGCTCTGATAACAGCACTAATAATAGCCTTGCCTATAGGTGTATATTCGGCGATACGTCAGGATACCTGGGGGGATTACGTAGGCCGTACTATTGCCATACTCTGTATCTCGCTACCCTCATTCTGGCTGGGGACCATCGTCATCGTCTATCCATCAATCTGGTTTGGGTGGTCGCCACGTGTCGAGTATGTCCCACTTGTCGAGAATGTGGGAGCCAATCTTTTTCAGTTCATGCTCCCGGGTTTCATTATGGGCATGGTAATGTCGGGAACAACCATGAGAATGACCCGTACCATGATGCTGGAGGTACTGAGGCAGGATTATGTCAGGACCGCCTGGTCAAAGGGACTGCGGGAGCGCGTAGTCATCTTCAGGCACGCTTTGAAAAATGCGCTAATCCCGGTAGTCACCATAGTGGGGCTTCAGTTGCCGGTCTTGATTGGAGGCTCGGTCGTGTTGGAGCAAATATTCACCCTGCCGGGGATAGGCCTTCTCCTCATCGAAGCTATTAATAAGAGGGACTATCCCATAATTTCTGGAATAAACCTGGTTATGGCCTCCTTTATTTTATTAGCCAACTTGGTGGTTGACGTGGCCTATGCCTATTTAGACCCGAGAGTTCAGTTCAAATAGGAGCGACTTAGAAAAGGAGTTAAGGCACTTTGGAAGTTTCAGCAGGGGTGGCAAAAGAGCCAGCGAGACACTCCTTCATAGTTGACCTGGTTATCCGGCTGGTCAAGGAAAAGCCGCTGGGCACCGTAGGTGCCGCTATGGTGTTGATACTGTTAATCGTTGGCATTTTTGCTGACTTTCTAGCCCCTTATGGAATGAATGCCATTTCCCTGGCCGACCGTCTGGCTGCGCCGTCAGCCCAGCATCTTATGGGAACGGATAACCTCGGGCGGGACCTGTTGAGCCGGATTATCTTCGGCGCTCGTATATCTATGTATGTCGGCCTGGGGGGTGCTATTCTCTATTCACTGATATCGGTAACAATAGGCGTTCTTTCCGGTTTCATCGGCGGCAAGTTCGACCTCATATTTCAGCGTTTTGTTGATGGTTTCATGTGCTTTCCGACTCTAGTTCTCTATTTAACAATAATGGCTTTAACCGGGCCGGGTATGGTGCAGGTAATACTAGTTCTGGGAACAGTAGCCGGCATCACCGGGTCAAGGGTGATAAGAAGTGCCGTCATTGGTATCAAGGAGAATGTTTATGTTGAGGCAGGCAGAGCTATCGGCTCTTCACCCACTAGAATGCTTATTCGGCATATCTTGCCCAACATTATGGCTCCCATAATTATCGTATTTACCATCCATGTGGGGCAGTTCATTCTGGCCGAGGCTACCTTAAGCTTCCTTGGATTTGGTATCCCTCCACCGACGCCTAGTTGGGGCGGTATGCTTAGTGGCCCCGGGCGCCAATTCATGTATATGGCTCCGTGGATGGCTTTGTGGCCTGGTGTAGCCTTGGCTCTAGCCGTATACGGCATCAACATGCTCGGTGACGCACTGAGAGACCTACTTGACCCGAGGCTGAGGGGTGGTGTCGGGCGCTATGGAACGGCTAAAGAGAAGACGGCCCGGAGTTAATGCCGCAAGCT
>CAZWDF010000126.1:0-4065 GCA_964632335.1 uncultured Candidatus Saccharibacteria bacterium
ATAATAAATTTTGATTAAAAGAATCTTGAACGAAGTGAAAGATCCTTGCTAATAAAATTTTCTTTGCCATATTACCATATTTTACCCTATTAGAAAATTATATCAATGTCTAATTTATAAATCAAATTAAGTTAATAATTAGAAGTTATCCCCAGCTAAGTTTTTATTTTAAACCCTCTCCATATTAAAATTGCTCCGAACAAATATCCAATTCTAGCATAAATTGGAGAAACCAACATACATATTCCCATTGGGGCAATCAAAAGCAATATCCCCCACGCATAAAATAATCCTTTAATTCTTAAAGCTTTATTCTCCTCCTTTAAAGAATTATACAACATTATTCCAAAAATTAAAAGAGATACGCCAATAATTATTCCTAACAAAGATATATTGCCCAAAGGAGCAGAAATATAGTTTCTAACTACAGAGTAAGGAATGGGCTCAAAAGGAGCTAATTGCAATTCATTTTCGATTGTAAAAATTCCCCCCGTCGTAATCATAATAAAAAGAATCATTAAGAGGGCAAATAAACCAAAGGTAATATATCGAAGAAAGGTTTTTGAGACAAATTCTCTACTGAGAAACCAATATATTAAAAAACCTCCAATAAAATGTAAAACTGCACCGTATTTTATAAACTGAGCTTGAATTTCATATATTCTAAATTGGACAAATACATCTCTTATCGCATAAAATAAAATTCCAGTTGCTATAAAAAATAAACCTAAACTGAAAATTTTCCCGGGAAAATAGTTTATTACTTTGCTTTTCTGAAGAATTTTTATCCCAGAAAAAATAAGCAGAAAAAATGTGGAAAACATTACTAATTGGGTAATCATAGTTTTTTAGATTTTAAAATTCTTTTAAAAATTCTTTAAATTTCTCTTCAACCGGTAAAGAGAGATGAAATGTTGTTCCTTGGTTTTCTTCTGATTCAAACCAAATTTTTCCTCCGTGGGCCTCAACTATATTTTTAGTAATAAATAAACCCAAACCCGAACCCTCAGTTTCCATTCTTATTGCGTTAGCTGCCCGAAAAAATTTAGTAAATACTCTTCCCTGTTGATCTTTGGGAATTCCCACTCCAGTATCTTTTACTGAAAGCTCTATTTCCTTTTTAACATACTTTAAAGAAACTATCACCTCTCCACCAGCCAGAGTATATCTAATAGCATTACCCAGAAGATTGTCGATAGCTAACTTTATTTTTTCGACATCAACTATTACTTCTGGTAATTTTTCTTTTGGCTTCTTAAACTCGAATTTTAGCTTTTTCCTTTCAATCTCTTCCTTATAAGAGTTTGCCACAAATTGAATAATCGATTCAAGATTAGTTAGAACAGGTTTGTAAAGATATCTCCCTTCCTCAATTCTGCTTACATCTAAAAGGTCATTGATTAAATTAATCATTCTTTCATTATTTTTGTAGGTTTTTTCAATAAAATCTCTTTGTTCTTCGGTTATTTTGCCGAGGTCGCCATCTAATAACATCTTTAAGGTCCATTTGATTGCTGAAAGTGGCGTCCTTAGTTGATGGGCAGACAGAGAAACAAATTCAGTTTTCATTCTTTCTATCATCTTTTCTCTACTGACATCGTGTAAAACAATTAGAGTTCCAAATTTCTCCTCCTCTCTCATCATCGGAACGGTACTCACTTCTAAAATTAAATTTTCTTTAATCTGGACTTCTTTTCTAAAAACTCCCTTTATGTCTCCTCCTATTAGTCCCACAACAGGTTCGATAGTCGGGAAGGTGCTTAATTCCAAAATTGGTCTGCCGACTATATCTCTACTTTTAACATCAAAAAAATCTTCAGCCTGGGGATTAATTAAGAAAAGTCTCCCTTCTTTATCAAAGACTAAGAGCCCATCGGAAAAATTAGTAATAATCGCCAAGGTTTTATTTTTTTCTTTCTCAGCACTTTTCCGAGCTTCTTCAACATCTTCCAATATGTTTACTAAAGCACTTCTTGAATTTTGTAAATTTTTAGCTTCTTCTTCTAAATTTTTTTGATAAGTTTTAATGTCAGTTAAATCAAAAAGTCCAATAAAATATCCGTTAATTTCTCCCTCCTCGGTTTTTCTTACTATAATAGAGAGACTTACCGGAATTTCCTTTTTTTCTTTTGTAAAAACACTAATTTCTCTTACCCTAACAAAGCCCTTCTCTTCAGCCTCTTTGAATATTTCTTTTGTTTTCTCTTTGGCAAAAATATCCTCAATAGATTTCCCAATAATTTCATCTATTTTATATCCGGAAATTTTCTCAAAGGCAGGGTTTGCTTCTAGTATTACGCCAATTGAACTAATAAAGCAGACTGGTAAGGGTAAAAAAGAAAATAGGTCCTCAATATAGCTTTTAAGGGAGTCCAGGTCTTCAAGTAAGATAGAAATTTTATCTTCATTTTTGTTTTTATCTATTTCCATTTCATTAAATATTCATGATATTGGTCCCCTCGAAAAACACATTTTGTTTCTTCGATATTTATTTCTTCGGCACCAATCATTAAATGAGCAAAAGTAGAAAAATAGCCTTCTAAATAGAGGCAGTAAATTGGGTGAAGATTAAGATTTTTAACTCTAACTATTGCATATTTCTTTTTCTCATCAAGTTCTACTGGGATAAATTCTCCTGCTGTCCAATACTTATTCCATATTTTTGGAGTTTCTTTAAAAAAGGTTTTTGAAATAGAACTGAAATATCTTATGAAAATCTTAATAATAAAAGAAACCTTTATGGCATGACTTCCCATTTCCCTAATTTTTTCATCATTAAAATTAAGGGCTTTTTTAATTGCTAATAAAGAAAGGGCTCTAAGTCCGCCAGGATAAAATCCCATTGTCTCTAATTTTTCATACTCGACTGGATAACCGACCTCTTTTAATTCCTCCTCTACCTTATTCAAGCCCTCTTTGCCTCTTTCTTTTATTATAAAATCAGCATCGCTTTTTAAATCCATGCCCCTTATTTCTCCTTTAATTTCCATTAATTTTTTGGCAGTTTCTTTTGTGGGTTCTTGATTCATATAAAAATTTTTAAACAATTTTAGGATTTTCTTTTATTGCCATTTAATTAAATAACGGTGTCCTTTTCCTCCCTTAAAGGAACATTCAATTTCCTGGCAAGTTATTTTTTCAGGTTTTAAGACCATTTCAGCCAACTCTAATAATACTCCCTCCAGACACCGGCAATAAATAGGATGAAGATCAAAATCCTTCAATTTAAAAATAACATATTTTTTTTCTAGGTTGGATTCTTCAACTTTCAATTCACCAACTGTAAAGTATTTAACCCAAGTTTTTTGAGTTTCTTTAAGAACTTTCTCAATTGAAAAAAAATATTTCGTAAAAATCCTGATTATCCAAGAAACTTTCATTGCATAAGCACCGAGCTCTTTTATTTTTTCATCTGGCCAATCAAAGACCTTCTTAATAGCTAATAAAGAAATAGCTCTTAATCCTGCTGGATAAAAAGCAAACTGATTAATCTTTTTATATTCAATTGGATAACATAATCTTTCTAATTCTTTTTTTACATTCTTTAAGCCATCTTCCCCTTTTTCTTTTATTATAAAATCAGCATCATTTTTAAAATGAGTTCCTCTTGCCTCGCCCTTAATCCTCATCAGCCTTTGAGCAATCTCTCTGTTAATTATTTCATCCATAAAAACTAATTGATTCTTTACTTTTAACTCTTCAATTGTTTCTCCAGCTGCTTAATTTTCTCTTTTAACTCTATCATTTTTAATTCTCTGCCCGTCATAATTTTATTTATTCTCTCTAACTCTCCAATTTTCTCTTTTAAATCAAGCGTTGTCTTTTCTATTTCTTTTTCTAATTTCTCTTGGAACTTCTTGCTTTCTGAAATATCAGCAAGGGAAAGGAAATAACCAATAAAATTGCCCTTCTCATCTTTTCTTTGCATAGCTGAAATGCTCACTGGAATCTCTTTTTTATCTTTGGTAAGGAAAACCAATTCTCTATTTGAGATTATTTCTTTTTCCAAAATTTCTTTTTTAATTTCTTCGACTTTCTTAGGGTTGACAAATAGCTTGCCTAAAT
>CAZWDF010000127.1:0-4024 GCA_964632335.1 uncultured Candidatus Saccharibacteria bacterium
CTCGCCATAGCTGTTACCGAACTCCAATCTCTCAGGCTTCCACTCAAAGTAAGCTAAAGTATAAGTCCCCGGCCCGAACTTATTAGGAAAATCAATCATCGTCAACGGTTCCTGCTGAGGCCTGATAACCATTGTATCTTGCTTGTGAGCAACAAACAACGGTTTAATCGGACTTATGCTTTTCGTCGGTACAGCTATTAAAGTCATATCCCTGAACTTTACATCTACCTTAGCTCCGGGGATTAGCTGTTTTATCTTATAGGTTTCCATTACTTGCTCCTTGGCATATCTCTATCAGGGTCAATTATTTTAGCATCAAATAAATCAATAGCGTATTGAACTGTCTTGTCAGCTGACGCTTCCAGCGCATGATCAACTACTGGCTTCTGTTCCTCCCTGCC
Organism: uncultured Candidatus Saccharibacteria bacterium; assembly: GCA_964632335.1. Lineage (GTDB taxonomy): Bacteria > Patescibacteriota > Minisyncoccia > Minisyncoccales > CAZWDF01 > CAZWDF01. The sequence continues at coordinate 402 of CAZWDF010000127.1, forward strand.
TACTAACTCTTTGGTAATAGACACCTCTTGAAATAAATAGTGCTTGGGAATATAGTTAAGAACAAACCATCCGGTAGGACCATTCCGTTGTTTAGCAACGTTGATAACATACTCCCATTCTTCCGGCGGAGGGAACTTCTTGCGTAAGTTCTTATCGTAAAAGCCTTTCCAGTAAAGAAGCAAAACCGTGTCTGCTGATTCCTCAATGAAGCCTGACTCTTTTAACTGTGCAAGAGTAGGCTCGTGTTCTTTCTGTTCCTCTGCACCACGGTTTATCTGTGAGCATAACACTCCGGCAAAGCCGTAACCAATAGCCATATTGCGAAAATTGCGGATGTATTCGTTGATAATCTCCCGCGTATCACCGCTGCGGAAAGAGATGTTCTGGATATAATCAACGATAACTACCTTTGGCTTTTCTTCCACCAGATCTACCATGGCGTTTATCTCAGAGAAATTCTTGCCTATGCCGCAGGTCATCAACAGTTTACTGTCCTCAAGCTGTTTCTTAAACTCAAGGAACTTTCTCTGCATCTCTTTATTTCTACGGAACTTACCGCTAAGCACTTCATAGTTATCCTGAAGATGAACGTGACAGAATAACCGTTCAAGTAAGCTAAGCACATCCATCTCCAACGATAGCAACCATACCGGGATTCCTTGTGAAGCCACATCCCAGGCCAGCTGTAACGCCAACGCTGACTTACCCTGTGAAGTACGTGCGCCTATGATAGTCAACGCTTTTGGCCTTAGCCCCCAAATACCCCGGTTAAACTTCGGCAACGATTTAATCGGTATGGTAGGTTGAGTGCCTCGGTTAAATAGTTCTTCTGCGAGATCCGGTATCCACTCGCTGATATGCTTTATCGCTTGTAATCCTTCGTAGTTCATTGACTTCTTCCCTAAGGCCAACCAAGACTCCGGCGGCCTGTTTTCTTAAAGCCTTGTTATTAAGGTTCTTAATGCGTAGTCTTTCATAAAACGCTACCTGCTGCTCAAGGTCAGCTAAATCCTTCCGCATCTCATCACCAAACTCTTGAAGTAAGGCAACCGTTGACGATGAGTCAATGTCCATCAGACAGTTCCAAGCCGCTACATCATTATCATTACTCATGTCTAACTTCTTCCTCACGCTGTCTATTACCATCTCTTTGTGCGACTTGTATTTGCTTTGCCCAGGTACTAAGTGTGTAGAGTCCATTGTCCATATCCTCCACCTGCAATAAATACCCTTTCTGGTTTAGGAACTCTCCTGCAACCATAGGGTCATAAGGGCTCCATAGAATATCTAATTTGTCGCTTAAAATAAACACATCTCCGTGCTCACACAGTTTGATCTTCATTCTTATCTTCTTCCGGGATTGGAAGCATCCTCCTTCCTTCATCTTCTACACCAACGCCTTTGAAATCAATCCAGTCCTGCCAGTTATTGAACCACGTAGCACCTTTCTTTATAAACCCGCGCTTTACGGTATCTGTTTGTAAGTAGTTTTCTAAGGCCTTACCTATCTTATCAATATCCTCTTTGCTCTTAACGCTTGCCTGCCAGTGCACAAACGCTTCTTTCTTACCGTCTTTATTAGGATACTTACTCCATAGATGCTCAAATGCTTCTATGAGCATAGTAGTATTCTTATCCTTATCCTTATACTTATACTTATACTTATCCTTATACTGTGGGGTTGAGGTAGTGTTGGTCAACCCTTGTACAACCCTTGGTCTACTCTTACCCAACCCAAGGAAACCCCTTCCATACATCCTTTCAACCCTTGAAGAAAGGCCTAAATCGTTGAGCTTCTTTATGACCCCAGAGGTATAGTTACTATTTTCTGTAAGTCCTTGAGGATACTGGAACTTGAGATACTTAGGTATGAACCATTTATCAGCAGAAATCTCCACTACACGGCCATTAAAGGTTACTTTGGCTGCTTCCCAATCAATCGTGGACTTAATGACGAACTCAGCCATCTTCTTATTAACTGACCAAACTCCGGCATTGTCACAGCGATCAATCAGAAAGAGCCAAAGTAACTTTAGTATAGGGTCAAGCTCAGCGAACCAAGGGTCTTCCCACTTATTCCTGTCTGTGAGTATCTTGTTCGCTGCCATTATTTACTCCTTTGCTTCTTTAAGGAAGTCCGGCTCGTCATCCACCGTTGGCGTAGCTTCTCCCTGGTCTGTATCCACCCTGAAGTCATCTACTTCGTTGCGCTCCCGGCCCTTATTATCTAAGGTAACGACCAAGTGCCAATAAGCTGTGCGCCTAAGGCAAAGGTCTAACGCTCTGAAGAAAGCAGAACTGCCGACTTCACAAGCCCCAAGGTCTTTAAGGCTAATGCCACATCCCTTAACAAGGCGTGCGATGCGCCATAGACTTTTATCCGTAAGCGCAGTGTGGATCGTGATGGGTTTGCCGATGTAATCCTGAGGCTCAAGAATACTGGCTTTCCACCTGATTTGCTTTGTGCCTGTGCTTGCCGTAGTTTCTTCGTAGCCGTTAATAGAAACTTTATATGTTCCCTCTGGATACGTGATATACTCATTTGCTGCTTCCTTTTCCCAGTCTATCTTCATTTGATCCTCCTAATTCTTTAATTGCTTGTTCTTTGGCTTCTTCAAGGGAATCCTTAGGGTAAGAGAATTTCTTAGGATACTTCTCGTCGTGCTGTTTGATATTCTTATCCAAGTCTTCCCAAGATACCTTAATGTTCCCCATAATTATCTCCGATATTGCTCGTGCCTCAACGGGATTACGGAACTGGTAATTATAAAGCTGTCCGTTATCCTCATAGACTAACTGAACTATCCTCATGAATCACCGCCATCACGTCCCTTGCCCGGCCAAGTATCGCCTTCTCGCCTTTATAGGAGAAGGTATTGATATAGCCGGTAAGACATATCTTATCGCCAACATTAAGAAACATTGGGTGTTCCTCATCACCCGGTCCCACTGCTAACACTTCAAAGATATCGTCGCTGACTGGCTCGGCCTTGTCCGGCATAACCAACTTTGTGCCTTTGGTCATAGCCCGCTCCAGCAGGATGAAGTCTTTGATTGGTACGAACTTAATCACTATTGCCTCCTTTCTAAAGTGTATGTCTACCCTCTACTCCTCGTTTAACCCTGTCTGCTGTCCTCTTATTCTGCCACATCAACGCTTCTTCCAGCTTAGTGATAGTGATACTGTTCTCACGGCAAGGGAACTGAGCATTGAGCCAGTTTAACCTTGCGATAAGAACCTCAAGCATCTCATCGTTCTGCCAACCGTTGCGGCCTACGTCAGGCACGGCACCGTTCTGGAAGATAACATCAACGCCTGCATCAACACACGAATACTCATGCCCTGGTACGATCTCTTTAATCATTTCTTCTTCTCTCCTTTCAGTTCTGCAACCACTTCCTCTTTAGTATCGTTGAGTTTCTCCTCGGCATAGTTGTAAGCATAGAGCTTATCCAATAACATCGGCAGGTCAGGAAGTTCCCCGTTGTCCAGGCCTTTGAACTGACTCTTGGTGATGTACTGTTCGGAAGGCCCGAACCTAATCCAACGCTTGCCTGTCTTCTCGTGTACTTCCATATGGCCAACGACATCAACCACACCGCATACCTGCGGTGCTATCTT
>CAZWDF010000128.1:0-4005 GCA_964632335.1 uncultured Candidatus Saccharibacteria bacterium
GATGGGAAGAAGGCTTAACGGATTCAACCTGTCAACGATAGACGGTGGGACGCTATACGTTTATTTGGGACGGGATTAAGTATCCACCCGATTACAAAGGAGGTGGAATTTGACGAAAGCCGAATTGATTTTAGCAACGAGACGATTGTGCAACGAATTGTCCACAGATTCCGGAGCCTTGCTTGCGGACGACGGGAACATTTTGGAATTTTTGAATGACGCGATGGAGCAAACCTGCCTTGACCTTTTGCCGATCATGCCGGGTCAGTTCCTTACATCTGAAAATGTAACCCTAGTTGCCGGAACAGCGAACTATACGCTAACCAATACTTATTGGCAGATATGGAAGGTAGAGAAAAACGTAACAGGGGACAGACCCGTAGAATTAGAGATTATAGACCCGATAGAAATGCAGTATCATTCATACGTGGGCGAAACGGAAAACGAGCCGCACGCTTGTTATTTCATAGGCGACACTATTTATTTTGTCAGAACGCCCGCTATGGCATGGACTAATTATGCTAAGGTATGGGAGATAAGGCCGGAGGCGGCAAACATGGCAACCAATGGCCCGTCATACATTCCGGTCGTAGCGCATAGGCTTATTGTATATCAGGCCGCCGCTATCATAGCGACGATGCTGGAAAAAGACCCTACCCCGTATATGGCTTTATATGCGCGTAGGCTGGATAAGGTTAATAGGATTTGGAGGGGTCGCTTCCAATCTCAGCCGAGCTTCGTTCGGCCAAGTGTTGCGGAAAGACAAGGCGTAACGTCTGGCAGTTCTGAAGATTTCGACCGGGATTGGTAAGTGCGATGATTCGAGGAAATGCAAAGATCACGTTCCCGATGTCGGGGGGGATAGATGAGTCCAGCCCTGCGAACGCATTGGATAAGGCCGATGCTTTAACTATGACCAACTTCCGTCTGTCCAAAGACGGAAAGCGCATAGAGAAGAGGCTAGGATTAGCACAGGAAGAAACGGGATTTACCGTAGATGTCTATGGATATAAGGCGTATAAGAATGACGCCAACGTTTATTGTGAAGTTGCGGTATTAGAAACTGGAATATCCAGGTCTGTTAATGAGGCGGCATTTGCGTCTATTCATACGTGGTCGCCCGTAACGCTTACGGGAAGCATTGACCCGGCGGCGTCAACCAGCGTGGTCGGCGTTGGAACCAAGTTTCTTAGCGAGCTTAGGCCAGGAAACAGCATTATAGTAACGGGCGAAACCAGAACCGTAGCTACTATTACCGACGATACGCACTTAACGGTTACCGCCGCGTTTTCCAATAATGCCAATGATACTAGCCCGGACAAGTCTTTTACATTAGCCCATCCCGTTATTCCCATCGAGGTTCAGGGCAAGATATTCGTCATACACGAAGATGCGGGTCGCATGATTCATTATGACGGGAGCGATTATCAAATAGGTATTACCGCCCCGACAACCTTGCCGAACACTTCATTGACCTATGGAACGGTGAATGGATTAAACGAGGGATTAACCTATGCCAATTCCGGCGCATTTGACGCGGCGTGGACTGACGGGGACGTGGGAACCGGCGTATCCGAATGGTCAACCTCAGACCCAGATTCTACGCAGGGGCCGAAGGGCGTAAGCAAATATGTTAAATTCTATTTCGGCGCGGCTGGTGCTACCAACGTAGCCAAGCGAACAGCCGTGACGGTCGGCGGGATAGGCGATAAGTTCTCCATAGATATCCCGGTATATATTGATGCCATTGGCACGAAGGCCGGGGAGATGGACTTTAACGTATGCGTCTATAACGCCAACTTCAAGACGCTTATTGTATTCGACGGCAACGGCGTATATGTGGCAGACGTTGGCGGATATAAGACACTAAGCACGAATCTTCAGGTCAATAAATGGCAGTCATGGAAATTCGTTATCGACGGGACGGATTCGGTGAATCCTACGATTGCCACTTATCTTGACGGCGTTCAGCAGATACCAAGCGGAACGACAAAGACCGTAACCAAGACGTTAAAGGAACCTTGGGCCAGCATGAAGGGCAAGACGCTGGCACAGGCCCTGGAACACGCAAAAATAAAGGGAATAAACGTATATAATACAACCACAGCCTATTCCGCGTCCAGCGGGGAAGCCAATCCTTCGTTCTCCAATACCGATACTACTGCCGATGGCGTGGTTTTATATGCAAGGGGCAAATCTTCTACCGCCGTAACGCCCATGATTTGGGTGGACTCCATTGTGGTAGCCGGAGAGGGCGGGACGGTAGCCAATCTTGAAGGAACGCACAGATACGCGATTACCTATGCCCGTAGCGGAAACTACGGATGCGAAAGTAATCCCATTAAAAGCATCGTGGGTTCTGCCACATTTACCGGTTCGGGCCTGAATGACATGACGGTTAGCTCCATGTCAAGCTATACCGGCTCATCCACAAAAACATTCCGTGTGCAAATCGACGGAACGGGGACGCCGAATACGATCAAGTGGTCTGACGATGCCGGGGCTACGTGGAAGACGACTACGCTGGCGATATCAACGACTATGTATCTAAGTTATGGCCTGATAATTTTATTCGGGGCAACGACGGGGCATACGGACGGTGATTACTGGTCATTTACGGCTACGGCCTGCGCCGGATCGCCGACGAAACAGACGTTCACGCTTTCATCCATCCCGACATCAAGCGACGGCCAGGTTAATCAGCGAAAGATATACCGGACGACTTCCGGCGGTTCGCAATTCTATTGGCTTGCCACGATAAACGATAATACGACCACAACGTTTGTTGACAATATACCAGATTTGGAATTGGGCGAAGAAATGGAAGAAGACCACGACATCGCCCCGAACGGGAAATTCTCCGTATGGTGGGATAACTGCCTTTGGATAGCGCAGGATGATATTGTCTATTATTCTCAATACGGGTTTCCAGAGCATTTCCATTTAGCGTCCAGGTATATCACGGTCGAGAAGGGCGACCCGAACGATATTATTACCGGGCTGATAGCATTTAAGGATTCGCTATACGTATTCCGCAAGAAGAGCATATATGTTATACAGGCCAATTCTTATGGATACGGCATATATCTTGTTGAGAACCATACTGGATGCCGCGCCCCATGGTCTATTGTCGAGGTCAATAATAATCTGATATTCATATCGGACAGGGGAATTGAAGTATTTAACGGGACGGACTGCTACCCGATGGCGTTGAGCGACAAGATCGAGCGAACCATAAGGACTATTGATGCCAGCAAATATGATTATATTTCCGCCACGCTCGTGCGCGATAAATATGAAGTATGGTTCAGCATACCGGACAGGACAAGCGGCTCCGCGCTTACCGTAGTCTATAACTATATCTATAATCAGTTCTATTACTTTACATTCTATAAGACTCCATCATGCCTTGTTACGGCTGAGAACTCATTGGGTACACTTGTAACCAAAATGGGAACAAGGGACGGGTATTTGTGCCTATGCGAGTCTACTTATAGGGATAATACTACGGCTATTACGGCTACGTATCGCAAGGGGTGGACGGGAGAATGGAATTCCTATGCCAACATTAGGCGGCTGGACGTTGTTTATGAGCTTCCGACCAGCATGACCCTTACAGCGAATCTATACGTAAATTTCGACAAAGACGTTGCCAGGACGGATTCTCTTACCGGTTCTTCGCCGTCAGCGACAGATATTGAGCTTCGTAGGCCGATAAAAGACTTTAGCGAGCTTGGACTAAGGGCTGAGTGGTTCTGCGTAGAATTATCAAATGCTGAGAATTTGGGGGGAGATTTAAAGGTTAGCGAGATATCGGTCTATTATGACCCGACGGACATTAAGGGCAAGATTGTGGGAGACTAAGTGGCGATTAAGCGGAACGGACGGAACGGGAAAAACGGGGAAAAGAAGTATACCCCGCTAACAGACCCGGAGTTCCGCAAGTCCTCCCTGGCCCCCATTCCCATAGAATTTCGCAAACAATGGCTGGAGATGTATACGCGA
>CAZWDF010000129.1:0-4003 GCA_964632335.1 uncultured Candidatus Saccharibacteria bacterium
AAGAGACTTGAGCTTGTTCTCAACAACTACCATTTTACACATTTTCACCTCCTTATTTCAAAACTATTTTTCTAAAAAGATAATACTACATTTCTGTAGTATTGTCAATAGCTTGGCTCCGAGGGTGAGACGCAGTTCGAACTTGGTTTTGGGAGAGATTTCCAGTGGTGAACGACGTTCGAACCTGTTTAAAATAAAAAGGTGGAGACCGATAATCTCCACTACCATCTGTTAAGAAGGAATTATTAAATTAGGTCCTATCGATTTCATAACGCCATCTTGCCATTATCTGCGTTACAAGTGGATCTAAAATAATCCATGCTTCTGAGTCCTTTTTTAGAAAGTCAAACGCCTCCACTATCAAGGCCCAGGCTTTTCTCTGATTACCGTTTTGAAATTCTACCAGGGCTTGCTCTAATCTGGTCTTGGCCTCTTTTTCATCTGGGTTGTCCCCGTTCAATCCTTTGATGGCTGTTGCTACATCAGACATATTTACTTGTTTAGATTGTTCATCGGATTTTACCAACCCTACCTCCTTAAACATTTGAGAATCTCTTTTCTCCATTATTAACCCTCCTTTTTACTTTTTACTCTTTTTTGTACCGATAAAATAATACTACATTTATACGGTATTGTCAATAGTCTGCTCCGCCTACGGGACGATGCCTGCCCCGTAGTGAAACAAAGTTTCTACTACTTGGGGTTAGAACCTGTTTGTTAAAAACCTAAGAATTTTTAGAGCTTTTTCTAATAATCATCACGTTTAAGACAAAAGCGATGGTAAAAAATATTGCCCCGTAAAAACACGGGGTTAAAAATGGATTGGTTATATCTGATGCACAAGATGTAATACAGACTCGCTGATTCAACCAACTAATGAGTTCTGTTGCAAAATTAAACCAAGCAAATAATGTACCCATAAGTAATACTATAAACTGTGTTAGAATAATTTTTTTCATATTATCTCATTCTATCAAAAAATCGCCACTTTGGCGACGGCGACTTGCCCCGTAGTGTGCTTGCCCCACTACGGGTTCGAACATCTTATTCGGGGTATCTGATTTTGAACGTGGCTCCGCCTACGGGACGATGTTAGAACCTGTCTAGAGAGTTTAAAGTCCTAAAGTATCACTAATTTCTTGCATTGCCCTAAGACTAATACCCACAAACTCTTCTAATTTTATATTGAGAAGCCTTTCGCATTTTTTAATAATTTCTCTATTTACGCCTTTCGCAAAAGATTTTTCGGGAAAACGATTTAAAACATTTTCTGTAGTCAAATTAGATATTTTCTTTGAAGGTAAAACTAAAGTAGCAGCTACAATTAAACCAGTTAAGGGATCAACCACAAACAAGGCTTTCTCTATCAATGTTTCCAAGGGAATCCCTTGCATTTCATTATGGGCTTTTACTGCCTGACAAATCTCTTTGTCTAACCCTATTTCCTCAAGCATCTGAGCACCAACCAAAGAATGTTGACCGGGTTCATCTTTTGTCTTTTCGTAATCAATATCATGCAATAAACCGACCAAACCCCATCTGCCTTCATCTTCCTTGAAATAACGAGCTAAAGTTCGCATTACAGCTTCTACCGCCAAGCAATGTTTTATTAAGTTTTGGTTAGAAAGGTTTTGCTTCAATAACTCTAAGGCCTGTTCTCTTGTCATATGTTTTATTCTACCAAAAAACCGCCCCCTAGAAGGCGATTCTTTTGTAATACAAATTTAATAGAACGGTAAATAAAGTTCTTTTAATGCTTCTATAAACATTACTGTGGTGTAATCTTCAATCATAGCTGGGAATCTAATTCTCATCTTGTTTATAAAATCAAATAGCTCTTGGTTCGAATTGACCATTACTTCAATTTCCAGGTCGGCAGGCAAACCAATGCCCTCAACCGTATAAAGTGTTAGTGGATCATCTTTAATTTGCTTCCAAAGTTGTTTAAATGCTCTTTGAGAGGTTTTATTGATATTCAGCCATATTTTATACCAAGTATATCCCAAAATTATATGATCAATAAGCGGGCGGTATCCTTCAATAACCTTAATTCTCTCCAGCCTCTTTATTCTTTCTACTATTAATTCTTCTCTCTCTTTAATATTAAGAGAAAGTTCTTTTGGGGAAAAACGGGCGTTAATGCTTAAAAACTGCAGTATTCTTTTATCTAATTTATCAATCTGAGTCCCTTTTTTCTCTGCTTCCTTTATATGAATTTCTTTTGTTTTTTGGGTTCCAGTTAAAAATCTGCTTTGAAAATAGCCAATATCCGTTCCTATTGTTTCTAATCTTTTTTTAATAAACTTGCCGAATTTATTTTCTATCTCATTAACAAAATCATTAAATTGAGTAATCGAATCTGCCCACATCACGATAAGAAAATCGTAAATACCCTGCATTCTAAAAAGCCAAAAAACCTTCTGATGGTTAATGAGATAATCTATAATGTCTTCTTCTTTCTCTTTTGGACAATTTTGCAATGTGAGGAGGAGCCGGCAATAAAGATAACCCAATTTAGGGAGATTTAAAACGGGGTGAAATCCTTTTACCACTCCTTTTTGAATCAATTGATAAATTCTTTTCTCGACTTCCTTTTCGGGCAAACCTAATTTTTTCGCTAAGCTCAAATTGCTTTGTCTTGCATTAAAATCTAATTCAAAAAGCAATTTTCTATCTTTTGTATCGATATTTATTTTTCCATTCATGGTAATTATTATATTCTAATTTATTTTATTTCTTTATACAAATGTGTTGGAAAAAATCTGGTTTAGAAAATTTAAATCTTTTTGAAAAATCTCCGAAGGTTGAGACCTTAAACCCTGCTCTTGATAATAATTCTCTCATTTCTTTAAATCTTATAGGATAAACATTGAATTCGAATTTTAATCCCCCTAATTTATGAATAATTATTAAATGGTCTCTTGTCTTCTTTTTAAATTTGGTGTCTAGTTGTATGCCGCAATAAACATATTTATGTTTGGAAGAATAATCTCCCCTAAGAATTTTATCAAAATTTCTCTGGTCAACAATAAAAATACCTCCTTTTCTTAACAAACTATATATCTGTTTTAAAATGTCTAATCTTTTTTCTTTTTCAAAAATATGGCAAAATGCATCGCCAAGACATATAACCGCATCAAATTTCTCTTTGTAAGCTCTTCTTAGTCTTTCCCAATCACAGAATTTCGCTTTTAGATTAACTTTATAGTTTTCAGCATTAATCCGCGACTTTGTTAACATAAACAAGTTTCCATCACAACTTTTAACTTTATATTTTTTCTCCAATAACCTTACGGAGTCGTATCCTGTGCCGCAGCTCATATCTAAAATTTTCTTTGCTTTTATTTTTTTCAGGTGAGTGATAAAAAAATCTCCCTCCCCTGCTTTTCTTTTATCCCAATCAATAATCGCATCCCAATAGCTAGCAATTTCGGGGGTGTATTGGATATACCCTCTTTTTAGTCTTTCTTCTAAAAAATTATTCACTTTTTTATTCATGTTTCCTCTATTTTACCAAAAAACCGCCTGAATAAATAGGCGGAAATCGTAGCTCCCCCGACTGGACGATGTTAGAACCTGCTTGAAATAGAAAAACCTTGCAGTAATTAACCGCAAGGTCTCTAACTAATACTTTTTGACTGGAATTTTATTTAATCTTGTATACAAAACGCTCGAATTGGATGTAAAGCTCTGGGTCCTTACGCCTCTCGCGTTCTTTCTCGATGAAGGGTTGAAGCTTATTCCAAAGTTCAACCCACCACTTGGAAGTCCATGTTGCGAATACGACCTTAGGATCAAGAATACCGCCATTTACATTAGCACCCACTCGGTTGCCAACGTAAACATACTCGAGGAACAACTGGGCTCTGTGGACATCGTCTCCCATATAGGAAATGATATTCTGTTGCCCAAGTTTCCTCATTTCTTCCCTTGCCCCGATATCGGCCAGGTGGTTCATCAGGTCTGTGACATACATTAGCGTCCCTAACTTTTTGGAAAACAT
>CAZWDF010000130.1:0-3966 GCA_964632335.1 uncultured Candidatus Saccharibacteria bacterium
CCGCGCCGACCACTGTTCCCATTATATTGAAGTGGGACAGGTCTACCGGGTAAGCTTTCTGCGAGGCTGTGGTGATGATGCCGAAGGGTTGCGGGTAGATTACCTCGTGGCCACGGTAAGCGCTCTTACCGATCTCACACATACCGATACAACCTTCTACACATGTGACACACATCCCACTTATCGGGCACCAGTCACCGCCAGTCCTGTTCTTGGTTAATGTGGCTGCCGTAGCGTTATACCTTGTAAACGTCATATTAGCTCCTTATTATTAACTCCTCTAAATGAAGTTGAGGCCTATTTGGCGAATCCATCCGAAATCAATAGACCCGATGCCCCTTTGGTCCCAAGCTCTGGGAGCAGCCTATGCATATTTGGCATGTCTCCACCGGTACCCGGTTCTGGCACCCTCCACAGAGACCATCTATCAGGTTGCCCGCGTTACAGGCTCGTTCACAGACCGGGCATATCCATTCGCAACCACCGCAGTTGCGACACTCTGCTGGAGTGACATCAAAAGCGGTTGCCACCTTCCGTGATGTACCCCGGCCGACGAACCCAATGCCCCCGGATTGCATCTGCTCACCGCAAAAGCGCACGCAAAGACCGCAGAGAATACACCCCCTATCCTTTATCTTGAAGCGAACCTTGTTAACACCCATGTTTGAGGCCATATCCTGGAGAGTCTTGGAGTTTGGGCAGGAAGCCAGTAATAGCTCGATAATTAGCCGGCGTGCCTTCTGCACCTTCTCTGAATTGGTAAGGACAATCTGTTCCGGCTCTGCAGGTAAGGTACAGGATGCCTCCAGAGAAGAGCGGTTCCCCTTGACTACTTCCACCGTGCAGATTCGGCAAGCGCCGTAAGGGCTGAGGCCAGGATGATAACAGAGGGTTGGAATTACAATACCCATCTCTCGGGCAGCTTCGAGCACAGTGGTTCCTTCGTTTACCCGTGTCTTCATTCCATCAATAGTCAATTCAACCAATTTCTCACCTCTACGTGACTAGGATTGCCTGGAACTTGCAGCTATTGCGGCAAAGGCCACACTTGATGCACTTCTCCCTATCAATCTGATGCGGCTTTTTCTTCTCCCCCGTTATCGCCCCCTGGGGACATTCCCGAGCACATACCATACAACCAGTGCACTTTTCCGCATTAACACTGAAAGTAATGAGGGCCTTACAGACACCGGCCGGGCAGCGTTGCTCTTTGATGTGGGCTTCATATTCATCACGAAAGTATCTGATGCTGGAAAGAACCGGGTTGGGAGCTGTGGTACCGAGGCCACAGAGGGAGAGTTCCCGCATGAAGCCTCCCAGTTCCTCAAGAAGCTCTATATCTCCTTCTTTACCCCTCCCATCGGTTATGTCTGTCAAAATATCAAGTAGCCGGTCCAGGCCCTCACGACAGGGGACACATTTGCCGCAGGACTCTTCGGTCAGGAATTTGACAAAGTAGTGGGCCATATCCACCATACAGGTGTTCTCATCCATTACTATCATTGCCCCGGAGCCCATCATCGACCCCACCTCGGTAAGCCGGTCAAAATCAACAGGGAGGTGCAACAGGCTCTCCGGGATGCAGCCACCAGAGGGACCACCGGTCTGCACCGCCTTGAATTTCTTGCCCCCGGCAATCCCTCCGCCAATGTCAAATATTATCTCTTTGAGTGTTATGCCCATTGGTACTTCAACCAGTCCGGTATTGTTTATTTTACCCACCAGCGAGAATATCTTGGTTCCTTTACTTCCCTCGGTTCCGATCCCGGAGAACCAGTTGCCGCCGCGATTGATTATCAAGGGCACATTTGCCCAAGTTTCAACATTGTTAAGGTTGCTAGGCTTGCCATTCAGGCCACTTACAACCGTGTGAATATGTTTCTCGCGAGGCTCACCTATTTTACCTTCCAATGAAGCCATCAGCGCTGTGGATTCCCCGCACACAAAAGCGCCGCCGCCGCGGGAAATCTTAATATCGAGGTCGAAACCGGAGCCAAGGATATTCTGTCCAACAAAACCGTAGTTCCGGGCCTGCTTCAGCGCCACACTAAGATTGGCTACGGCGAGTGGATACTCGTGCCGTACATAGACATACCCGGAATGTGAACCGATAGCATAGGCGCCGATTATCATGCCTTCTACGACGCTATGCGGATTTCCTTCAAGAAGGCTCCTGTCCATGTAAGCGCCGGGGTCGCCTTCATCGGCGTTGCAGATAACATAGCGTATACCGTCCAGCGAGGGCGCATTACGACAGTTTTCCCACTTCCTTGCGGTAGGAAATCCGGCACCTCCCCGCCCCCGTAAGCCAGACTTCCTGACCTCATCGATAATCTCCTCGGGTGTCATACGGAAAAGCGCCTTGCTGAGAGCAGAATAGCCACCTACTGCCAGGTAGTCGTCTATATCAAGCGGGTCCAAAAAACGATTGTTATCTAGTAGCAGCCGATTCTGCTTGCTGTAGAAAGGTATATCAAACTCGTGAACAATCTTTTTCCCTGTAGCCGGACCCCGGTATAGGAGCCTCTCAACGACCTTGTGATGGACTACCGATTCAGTGATTATATCAGGAACATCGGCAGGAGTAACTTGCTGATAAACGACTCTCTCCGGGTAAAGGATCACTACCGGCTCGATTTGACAGAAGCCCTGGCAACCGGTTTTTCGGACCCGGACGGTATCCTTAAGCCCCAGTTCCTCAAGTTTGTTCATAATGGCTTCCACGACTTCTGCGGAGCCACGTGCCAGTCCACACGTTCCCATAGTGGTGACAATACAGACCTGATTAGGGTCGCGTTGACCAAGAATGTAATTTCGAAGCTGTTCTAACTCAGATGTCGAACCTAATTTCCTACTTCGAACTGCTTTAGTCTTTGCCATTTCGCCCTACTTCTTGAAGATTCCTCTGACTTTGTTCGGGCTCATTTGCCCATAGTATTTATCGTCTAGGGTAACGATAGGGCCCTGGGCGCAGGCGCCAAGGCAGTTGACTGTTTCCAGGGTATAGTTCATATCTTCGGTAGATTCATCTGGCTCAATATTGAGCCGTCGCTTAGCTTCATCAAGCACTGAGTGCGCACCACGTACATGACAGGCCGTGCCCAGACAAACCCTGACAGTGTGCTTGCCACGTGGCTTCAAGCTGAACGCCCTGAAGAATGTAGCCACGCCATAGACTTGGATCAGAGGAAGGCCTAGTAGCTTCGCCACCTCCCTCAAGTCAGTCTCCCGCAGATAGTGACAATCAGTCTGTATATCCTGGAGTATAGAGATAAGACTGTCGGGGTTATCCCCATATTCATGGACTATTGCTGCCACTTTTCCGTTTTCGACTTTCTTGCTCTGCATCACTTTCCCTATCCTTCGATATCTAGACTCTTACAGCTATTCCCTTTTCGGCCAGGTAACTCTTTGCTTGCGAGATCGATACCTCTCCAAAGTGGAAGATAGAAGCCGCCAGAACCGCTGATGCTTTTCCAATGGTTACAGCGTCGAAAAGATGTTCCAATTTACCGGCACCTCCCGATGCTGTCACCGGTATGGATACTGCCTCAGCGACCGCTTTCGTCATCTCGAGATCGTACCCTTCCTTCGTACCGTCAGCATCCTTACTGGTGAGCAGAATCTCTCCAGTACCCAGTTCCTCTACCCGCTTTGCCCAATCAACAATATCCATTCGTGTGGCTTCACCACCGCCCCCACTCCTAATCAACACCTCTAGCCGGGGCAGGCCACTATCTGGCGGGTTCTTTCGGCCATCAATGGCCACCACCACCCGCTTCTTCCCGAACTTCTTTACCGCCTCTCTGATGAGGTCCGGGTTCTGGACAGCGGCCGTATTAATGGAAACCTTATCCACCCCGATGTCAAATAGCTCTTTCATGTCCTGAATATTCCTGACGCCCCCGCCGACAGCAAACGGGATAGTCACCACATCAGCTACTTTCTTGACCCATTCCAACCTTG
>CAZWDF010000131.1:0-3901 GCA_964632335.1 uncultured Candidatus Saccharibacteria bacterium
AGAACTCATCGTTATCAAGTTGCCAATTAGTTTCAATACTTTCAGTATTGATTAGCACATCAACACCTAATAGGAATGTATTCCAGATAACCTTAGCACGCTCATCATCATACGAGAATGATCTAATCAAGTCTTTGAATACCTTATCGTTACGCTTAAGGATAGATCGTGCCTTGTCTACGTCACACTCATTAATACAAGCTATTGTTTCCTTATCAGTCGCATCCCAGAAACGCATCAAGCCTTTCTGCTGCATAGCGATAGCCTTACGTGATAACTCGTAAACAATATACATCATTGTCGGATGACACATCCAAGCATTACTTAATGTCCTATATTCTAAGCCATGCGGCGGAGTTCTATACTCACCGGCTAGCCCATACATTGTACGGCGTGCAGGATTGTCATACTTAGCAAACAGTGACACACAAGCTACACCTAGAATCTTATCTAAAGCCTTGACGTAATCAGGGATATGTTTCCATTCTTTCTTATCTAATCCGTAGTGGATATGTCCACCGGCTGAACGGAATGGAACATCTTTGCCGTCCATCTTAATGCCGTCCATGTTATAGACATTCTTAGATGGGGTACAACCAAAAGCAATATGCTCAGGTAACGCATCGGCAAACATCTCAGAAGGAATATCTACAGTAGTTTGTACTGTTAATACTGCGTTAGGATTATATGCTACTGCCTTGTTTCGTAAGGCACGAAGTCCGAATCTTGTAGAACACATACGCTCATCTAAGCAACTACCTGATCTAATATTGAACTCAGCTTGGAAGCCGTCCCAAAATAGTTTCTCGCCGTCGTCTGTCTTATCTTTGCCGCCGTTCTTATCTAGGAATTTAAAGGCAGGGATAACTTGTTTTGTTAAGCTATCAAATACAAACATCTCAGGGTCAGAGCCTAAGTTGCCGCCGTTCCAGCGTATCCCCTTGATACTACTTAAGGCAGCCTTGTCGAACTTATGTATTAGATCGGAGTCTTTACGTTTCTTGAATACATTGTCAGTTTCTCTAGCTAGTAATTGTTTAATATCACCAGACTCGATTAATAGATTTACATATTTAGTTGCACCATTAGGTATGATTGATTGAATGATTCCAGTGAAGCCTGAAATCTCTACAAGATCGGCTACTTTTAAAACACTTAGTTTACTAGGCTTAGGTGTTGCGGTAGTCATGAGTTACTCCGGTTGGTAGGTTGATGATAAGTTCTTACGTAGGTTAGCTAACATTCTTTTCTGTTCGTATGTCAGGCTATCCTTGATCTTTGGTTCAGTGTTATAGATACCCTTAACACTAGCCTCATAGCACGCTTTATTACTATTCTTGCCTAGTAATTTTGCTGAGGTAGAGTTCAATCTTTCAGGTGGTTTAGGGAAAACTTTAGCTCTAGCTTTAGACATAAAGACTCCTTAGTTATATAAATAAATGTTCGTCTACTTCGGGCGGCAGTTCCTTCTCAGCTTCGGTTTGTCTAGCGTCCATCTCAAGCCATTCTTCATTTACTTGACATAGCTTGACGTAATGTATCGCCGCTGCAAATTCGTCACGTTCGGAATACATATTAACCTTGTCGAATAATAGGTTAGCCTCAGCCTCAAGCTTAACCTTACGTGTCTTACAGTATTCTATAATCTTATCTACCATACAATCCCTCCTGTAGTTACTTGGAAATGACAGCCTGTGCCGTCGGTTGTTACGTATGATCCAATAGGTAGCACGCTAAATCTTGTATTCAATCCTGCTGCATTGTCGGAAAAGCTACCGACATACTGGCCAGCACTTGTCTTAAATAATACTTCATCATACTTAGAGGGAGTATCACCGCAAGGGTCAACAATCTCTACTATGTTTACATTGTTTTGGAGAGTTAATAATTGGGATGTTATTAGGGCGATAGAGCTATCAAGTTGCCCGTCTATTCCCGCAATACTAGATAGCATATTATCCCTAGATGTTTCAAGGGCAGCCACCTTACTTTCAAGTTCACTCACTCTATGTTTCAAGTCAGTGTCATTATAAGGATTCTCAATATGTTTTGTATAGGTTTTCTTACCACAAGATACAAGGGTAAGTAATACCATTATTGGAATATGTTTCATCTATTAACCTTTTTAAATAGGAAAGGGGGAGAGACGTAACTGCCTCTCCCTTCGTGTAAGCCTTGGATAGCTAGAGTTCGGACGATCGTCCTATTGCTAGGCTTAGCGGTATATCGAACTTCGCACCATTATTTCAGACGCTTCGCTTAAACCTTTACGGGAGTCCCTACTTCCCATGGTCACAAAAAGCATTGCGCCTAAAAAGAAATGCAAAACAAATACAATAAATAATGTTTTCATATAGTTCCTTTTCGTTGTTTTCAACTCATCAGGCAAGTCACTCAACTTGCTAAGGAAGGGAGAGAATTGAACCCTCTCCCGCTTATACAGTAATGCTTCACTCCCGTGTCACATTTTCTGCCTATTTACTTAATCCCTTATATGCGGTTCTCGCCTTATTGGATTTCGTAAAGCCTGTAAGATTGTAGCCTTTTTTGGGCTTATCTTAAGTGCTGGAATATACAGTCACAGTGTTGCTCGGCTTATCCGGCATTTGTTTGGACACTCTTGTATACCCTGCCAACTATTTGTTGGACTTCTTTTTGATTAACTCAAACAAGCTAGGCTCATCAGTAAGGGCTTTACCCTTAGACTTCGGTTTACACCTTGTTTCGCCTTTTCAAGATACTTTATTTTTTAATAAGCGTCAAGCTAATTTTTTGCTCACTTTTCGCTTTTCTTACTTGTTCCCTCAAGTAATCTAATTTAGCGGCCCCACTATTTTTAGCATAATGATTGCCTTTTACAAGTTTATCCTCACTCAAGTTTTGTTCCCATTGTGATGGAGTATATCCCGAATTTTGTAGTTTTCGGGCATTACTTTTTCTTTCAATCTCAGCTTGACGCACTTTCGCCTCAAGCTTTTTTTGTCCCCTTAACATCTTATCCCCTTTTTTAGTCTATTATGCAATAAGCGATAAATAGAACAATTGCTAAAAACATCATATAACCCTCACTCGTTTGAAGCTTTGTCGGCTTCGTTGTCTTTCATCTTACACTATTCAAAAAACGTGTCAACATTTATTTTCAGGTCACTCAAGCGGCGTACTGTGTGTTGTGCCGTTTGATGAATGTAGAATAACACAATGGAACAATCGGAACAATATCAAGCACTTAGAACGAATTATAAGCAATATCAAGCACTTAGAACATAGGCTAACCCACTGATATTATTACGATTCATGTGATATCAATGAGAAACAAGTTTAATCATAAGATTACAAGTCTATGAAATAATTACGGTCGTCGTGATATCAGCTACTTACAAGGCCGGCTACTAGGTATAGGTTATATATCTATATATGGTGAAACTGGTATGAGCCAAGTAGATGGAATCATTGAGCATAGGTTATAAGCCTATGATATTATAGAGGTTACTAGGGAAGCATAGGTAAGTGGTTGATATAATTAGAGTGTAGTGTAGGGTATAATAATAACAGGTACTTAGAGCTATGCCTTATAGGTATGGTTCCCCTACTATCTATGCCATATGCCTACAATCGTATAGGTAGCCCGATAGTCGTATGGCTATGCCTACAGTAGGTACTATCAACCTACAATCGTTAGGTATGCCAAACAGTAGGGTAACTATGTAGTATGTTTGATATATGTACCCCCCTATGGGACGAATCATACCGCAAGTGGCTAGTATACTACACACGTATATTCCAGTATTTACAAATATAGAAACATATCCCTTCGCGTAGTAACTAGTTAATATATATAGGATACTATATGTAGCCTACCTTCCCCCTATAGTCCCCCTTCCTTCCAAACTCCGTAAATAGG
>CAZWDF010000132.1:0-3882 GCA_964632335.1 uncultured Candidatus Saccharibacteria bacterium
ATGAGGAGTCCTTAGTGTGTACCGTAATCTTTAGTCAACGGGCCAGTACGTTTGTATTATGCGTTAAAACAATAAGCCAGCGTGTAGATGGCGACGCCAGCGATGAAGTGGCCTGTTGCAGTCATCGTATTACCCCAATACAGAAGTGTAAGTCCCACTCAACGCAATGGTTCCGGCTGCGCTGACACTGATTACTGCTGATGCGCCAGCAGTTTGCATTTGATAGAGCGCAACCACTTTATTTGCGCCAGTCTCCAGCACTTTAGCCACAGGCGTTTTCCCTGCGGTGTACGCAATGTCTTGAACCTCAATAGACAGCATTGCCGTATCCACGCCAATCGCCAGCGCAGTTTTGGGCAAAGAGACAGCCATTGCGCCCGTTCCGGTGTGCCCTGTCCACGTTAGCTCAACACTAAAGTAAACAAAATTTCCTCGCCTAGAAAACACGCCTTTTTGAACTGTGTAAGTAGCAGTCCCTGCTGTTGTCAGACCCAAGACAACAGGCACATACGTACCAATGTCTGTGTCTAAGACATTGATGCCAATAGCCGTCATATTTCCGGCATATTTTGTCGTGTAAATAGGGCTGTACGTATTTCCGCTAACAATTCCGTTGTTGGCTGACAACAAGTTAATTGTTATCGGGGCCAAAGGCGCAGAGACAGCAGAACTGTAAAAATTGTTGTTTTCTACGATGACAGAATTAACTGACGCAACGTTGTTGTTCATTTGAATTGGACGAACAACATCTTCAAATGAATTATTTTGCACCTTATACGTTTGCATTAAAAGAGTGCCGGAATACTCCAAACTAGATTGAATACCGTACTCACCAAAAGAAGATACAAAATTGTTTGTAAACGAAAATTCTCTTGTTCTTTGAATTTGCAAAAATCGTTGAGTATAGTTGGCCCCAATAAAATTACACCCATCAATTACAAATTTATTGCAACCAATAATTGTATACCCACCCATAAAAAACGATACTGTCGTAATATCTGTAATCGTAGAGGCTTGGTAAAAAGAACAGTCTTTTACAAAAACATTGTTAATTGTTTGGGGTGATACGCTTGCAACCCCAAAACATTTGCTAACACCTTCATGTGAATCGCCAGTGACCAAAATGTCTGTGTGCGACAAATAATTATCAGCGGTTAGCCAAAAACCCATACTATAGTTTTTTGACCTATTGTTCAGCGCCCTAGCATAGCTTCCATGTATTTCATAACAAGCAAGAAAATCAATGTTTTCTTTGGTGGTAATGGTTGAACTAAGAAACGTATTGTTTTCAATTGTTATATAAGAAGCATTGCAATAAATAGATGAATGGTCGTCGTTATAATTTCCTGGCAATCCACGACCATTGTTTGTAAATATGCAGTCACGAACAATAATGTTTCTTTGGTTGAGATCACTAACAGCATTAAAAAATACGCATTGATTTCCGGGTGTCCCCGTAAAATTGACGCGCTCAATTACGATGTCAATGCCACCGTTCAAAGAAAAAATAGATGCGTTCTGGCGACGGGCCATAATGGGCGTCAAAAGATTATTAGCCCCATTCCAATCTACAGTAAAATCAGAAAAACGGCAATTTTGCAGCGGCAGCGCTTTGCCAGTCGCGATGACATTAGGCGCATTTGATGAAGAATAAAGGGCGTTCATGCCCGATTTAACCTTCAAGGTTGTTGCACCTACTCCATCACCAACAATAGAGACATTGTCTTTTGGTGTAATAAAACACTGATAACTTCCCGTCTTGGCGCTCAATGTGCCAAGCAGATAAGTACCTTCTGGAATGTAAACCGTACCGCCGCCAGCATTGCTGACCGCACTGACTGCGTTGTCAATAGCCGCCGCGTCGTCTGCTATGCCATCGCCGACAGCCCCAAAATCTTTGACGTTAACAATTTGCCTAAGTTTAGCTTGTACGGTAAGAGATACCGCGCCAGTACCCGCTGGGTCATATTGGACATTGGCCGCATTTGATGCAATACCAGTGCCGTTAATTCCCGTAATGTTGTCCCAAGTTGCCAGCAATACATCTGCGCTTGTTTTCAATACAAACTTATAGTTTGCGCCAGCCGTAAGCCAAATTTCGCCTGTTGCTACGCGCCCGCCGGCATTTAAAACAATAGGATTGCTGTGCGGCGTAGCTCCAGAAGCAGATGTGTAAGTAACTTGCGGCGTAGTAGTGCCCGCCGCGTAAGAATACAGCTTACCACCGGCTAGAGGAACTCCGTTATCGTCAAAAAACTGTTGCCCTGCGCCAGCCAAGGAAGAAAGGTTAACAGTCATCTTAGACCCCCAAATTGCCCGCAGCCAAGAACGTGTTAGCGACAGGAGCGACCAAAGAAATGACAGCATATTGGCCCATCGTGCTGAACAAACTTGAATAAGACACCAATGTTTGACCGCCAGCCGCCACAGTGACCTTGCCAGCACCGCCTTGAATGATCGTCACGTTGAACCCTGCACCAAGCCCTGCCGCGCAGGTAATGGTCGTAGCCGATCCACTGGTGCAGTAGATGATCTTCTGCATATCACCAGCACTCAGTGTGCGAGCGGTGGTGGCTTCCGTAATGATGTTGGCCGCAAACTGGGCTTGCATCAGATCATTAACGGTTGTTTTCTTGGTTGTGCTGCTTTGCACCAAGGGCACTTGTTCAGTGCCCGCCAAGGGCGTCGTTGCCGACGTTAGTTGTGAAATCTTAAGGTCGGCCATTTATTACTCCAGCAAAATCAAACCGCCGTCCTCTTGCACGAGGTTGTCGCCGATTTCGGTAAGAAGGTTGTTCTGCACAGTCGCATCAGCGTATCCGGACAGCAGGGATATGACTGCCCCCAAGCCAATGGCTAGGCCGTTACGGATGGGGATGCCAAAGTAACTCATTGCGCGTTGATAGGCTTGCAGTAAATCGTGCCGCTGGTAGACACGCGGATTGCGCTCACAAGCCACTGACCGCCACTGCCAGCTGGAACCTTGAACGGAATCGGCGTGAACGGAGGTACTGGGGTGCTGGCGCTAGTCGCCACTGCACCTTCACCGACTTCAATGTAGCAAGACTGATCCGACCAAACCACCACACCTTGCGGGCCTGCGGCCCAAGTGCCGGTGCTGCCTGCCGTGTCCGTGTACGCAACGGATTTGGCCGGGAAGTTGGTCTTGTCAAGTGGGTTCAAAAGTTCCATGTCAATTCCTAAGCAAGAAATTTCAATTTGTACAACGTGCTGAGATACAACCCAACAATTTCGTCAATGATGTTTTGCATTGGGGTGTCGGTCTTGTCACAGACCTCATACCTGCACTTTTCCAACTCATCCATCGAGGATTGCAAAAACTCAATGATGTTGTTGGTCTTGGTGGCGCTCATCAAGCTAATAGGGCCAATTAGACCATGCCTGCCTTGGTACGCTTCAGCAAACTTGTCGGCAGCTTCCAAAACATCTTTGTAAAAGTGGCGCAGCGCCTTGTGTTTTGAGTAAGAACGGGTGTTAAGGTGAACCGAGTGGGCCACATCGCGGGCCAAAAACAGGGTGCCTACAAAATCGGCGGGCTTCATTGTGGTTGACCTTCCATTGGCTGTTCTTCCATTTGCATACCCTGCTCCTCACGCATCTCAGGGATGCCGCCGATCTGATCGTTGGACTCCATCGCCGCAGCGACCACGCCCATCGCAATGTCTTGAATCTGCTGCTCGGTCATACCGGCCTGCACTGCGCTGATGCGTTGCGTTTCGGCCTGATAAGCCTTGATCTCGGCTTCGTAGTCCTTGCGCTTCATGTCTTGCATTTCAATGGACTTGCCGACGTTTTGGATCATCTGGTGCATCTGCTCCATCTCCTGACCCATCGCCTCCATCTGCTGCTGTGCAGCTTGCA
>CAZWDF010000133.1:0-3840 GCA_964632335.1 uncultured Candidatus Saccharibacteria bacterium
CGCTGGACAACGCTTTTGACCTTCTGCCCTTGGGCGTTGTCTACGGCATCGTCACAAGGCAGGGCAACACTTGGAGTTACAGAAATACTAAAATTGCAGGAAAAGAAAATTTTATCGAAAAATTGTATGGACAAAAAGACCTGATCGAGCTATTATATAAGGATGTGATCGAGGCGCATATGAAGCGCCTGACTTTGAAGACAAACGAGGAACCCAAGAAACGGCGATTGGAGTTCTAGCATGCTTCGGCACAAATGGCAGCACCAGGAAAAACGGCTGGCCAAGAAACTGGGGGGAAGACGGCAACCCGGCAGTGGTTGCGTTCCGGGACTGAAGGGCGATGTCAAGTCCGCTGACTTCTTGGTGGAATGCAAGAAAACAGATCATGCCAGTCACATCCTGACGTTGAAAGTCCTGAGAAAGATTGATCAGGAAGCGGCCCTTGAAGGAAAGGAACCGCTCCTGGAAGTCTGTCTACAGGGATACAATTACTACGTTATGACCGAAGGAACTTTTGATTATCTCATGAAAGAGTTTTGTCGTTTGCGGGAAGATTTGAAATTGAAGGATTCTCTTTTGGGCAGTCTCAAGGGAGTGAGCGGACCTGTAATGCGTTTTGATCCTGTTGTGACTCCTGCGAAGGAGCGTAAGTCATGAAGATATATCAACTGATTGAGATTCTGAAACAGCGGGACCAGAATGATACCGTTCTCATTCCTTCGGGAGATGATACTTTAACTGATTGTTTTTTACTTAGGACTTTGAAGACCGATGTCGTTTCCGGCCCCAGGCATGTGGCCCTGATTCCCCTGGAAGGAAGACTTAGGAATGTCTGGCAGGAAGGCAGCATGGCTTATGGAAAAGAGGAGGCCAAGCCATGAGTAAAAAGAAAGCATTCCAGTCTGAGTTCGACGTTTGGTTTGAGGCCCAGTATGGCCCAAGAGTATATTCGGGCTGGAAAAAAGAGACTGACCGAGATCTGGAGGACGTTCAGGCTCGCGGCCTGTCTGCCAAGGTCGAGGAGATACGTCGAAGGCGATGGGATGCGCAGAATGCATCTGCGAGGAAAGCATGGGAGGCTAAATCATGAAGACCAAGGAATTGATCCGTGATATTCAAAGGCAAGGCGGAATTCTGTTACGTAATAAGGGCAGTCATTGGATCTTCAAGATCGGGGAACAAACCATCTCAGTGCCATTCTCGGGGCGGCATACGGAAGTCACCCCAGGAATTCTGCACAAAGT
The DNA here is from genome assembly GCA_964632335.1 of uncultured Candidatus Saccharibacteria bacterium. Classification (GTDB taxonomy): domain Bacteria; phylum Patescibacteriota; class Minisyncoccia; order Minisyncoccales; family CAZWDF01; genus CAZWDF01. The sequence goes on from CAZWDF010000133.1 coordinate 1,245, forward strand.
CAACAAGGCTTTGGGAGGGATCTGCCATGATGTACAAGCATAGAGAAAAGCAGTATAACGATTTCATGGCTTTTGTCCGGAAAATCCGGGAAAGACTGCAAGTCAGTCAGGCTGAGTTGGCGAAAGCCGTAGGAGTAACCACGCCCAGGATTTCAGATTGGGAGCGGGGGATTTCAACCCCCAGTGAAAGGTACTTGCCCGTTATTTACAGTAAGCTGTCATATTTATTGGCCGAAAAGCGGAGCAAGAAAACAAACATAGGGACGTATCTGAACGTGACCATTGGCGATGTCGTAGGAATTACTTTCATGGGGGCAACGCACCTTTTCTATGACAAACTGGAAGTTGTGAGTTTGATAGGGCAGTTGCGGGAGAAGGCTGATTTCCTGGAAGAGAATCTGGATTTGCTAAAAGGCGAAAAAACAATCAAGACCAAACCAGGGAAATCGAAATAGGAGAACTGCCATGCCGATGACATTCACGGATTCATTAGTCGAACGCCGTTTGTTCATGTTCAGGCTTGGTCAAACGGGGACGCCCAAAGAGAAAAGGGAAAGACTGGCAAAATTCGTAGAAGACAAGTACCAGGATTACGTGGAAGCCTGGGAAATCCGTTCTGGGAGGCCGTGGACTGAGATGACTGCTGACGAGGCTGCGCAGGAAATAAACAAGCATCCTGCGTTGATGAGGAATCCGGGAGTGCTGTCGCGGCTGTTGGCGATACCTTGAAGGCTAGGAGGCCAAACCATGAAGATCGACGAACTGCCAAGGTTCGACCTGGACGAAGGCTATGAGGGACCTGCACTTCTCCACGATCCACTGGGAGGCTTCGTGAAATTCGACGCCCTCCCGCCGCTCCGGGACGCGAAGGCCGACCCGTCAGCGCATGGTACTTGGGTCTGCCTTTATGCCGCAGACAAAAAGTATTTGGGTGTAGGCAGAATTGTTTCTTTCGTAAACGAGTCTGGAGTCGCCCAAAATGAATTCCGCGATGGATATGACTATCCATGCCGTCCGACGTACTGGTCGGAAATCCTGCATTGGTGAAAGGAGGCCAAGCCATGAACATTCAAGACTTGGAAAAGCGCCCGGCCTGCGAATTCGAGCGCGACGAGATCGTGGTCAGGTTGCGGGATCTGAAAGCCAAGATCTCCGAACTGCCAACAAACGACGACGGAAAGCAGAGCGAAGAGGAGTACATCATGGAGTGGGCGTGGAGCGTCATTTCCAACGCATTGGATGGTGATTGGGACAAGGCAAATCTCCAGTGGAAGCGTGCGGCGGAATTGTGGCGCGACCGTTATTTCGCCTACCTGCACCACAAAGTGGTAGAGGAGGCCAAGCCATGAACACGACTGGAATCGTTTGCGGTGTTGTAATCCTGGCGCTGTGCGGGGCAGTTGCCGGACACAACGGCATGAGTGCAGTGGAAATGTTTATCTTTCTGCCGCTGGGCTTCATAGTCGTGTTCGGCTTGATAGAAGGCTTGCAAAACGAAGACGAGAGGAAAAAGCCATGAGTAAGCATAGTGCATTTGACCAAATAGAGGATGTGTTGCGTGAATCAGGCGCAGACACGTTTGAAATTCTGAAGTTTTCTGGCTATTACATGGTAAGCCTGAAGCGAAGAATGCCTGGGGAATCTGGATGGTTCGATCACAGATTGCGGGTCGAACGAAAAGACCTGTACGATCAGCGCACCGGAACCCCTTGGCCGTTGACTTTTGTGCTGCGTGAGATAATCCAAGACGCAAGGGAATCCTAAAGGAGTATAAGCCATGAATGAAAAACGGCCCAACTATCGAAAGCAATCTTGCTGCGGCAACTGTGCGCACAGTTTCGAGGAAAATGATGGTGCGCATTTCTGCGATGTAGCTGATACTTTTACACAGTACAACGCACAGTTAATGAATGTATGGCGGATGGAGAACAACGTGTTCCCAGGCGCAGTATGCGACAACTGGAAGCCGGGAGAGGAGAACCTGCCGTGAAGAAAAAATTAAAGCAACTCATCGAAGTCAGTGCGCCTGGAGGAAAATCTCTCAAGGATTTATATTTCAGCGGGGATGGAGGAAAAACCGAAAGAAAGGACGGAGAGATTCAGGCGGGGGATAAACTATATTCTAAAAATGACAAAGGGGAGAATTTGTATGTGGCCATGTGTAAATTGACCGGGCATACAATACTTCCCCGGAAAGGCGGCGGATTCAAGAAGGGCAAAAAGTTGGTTACGGAAAAACAGAAAGAAGCATTTTGTTCCAAGTGCTGTACTGGAAAATTGGGATGGAATCTGGAGAGGCGAAAGCGTTGTCGGAAAAAACAAAGTTGCTCAGAGTACGATGCGTTCGTTCACAAGATCTTAGGCCCCGGAGGAAAAGAGTCATGAAGACTGACATTGACTTCAGTAAATACGGAGAAATCATAAAGGCTAACGATCCTGAGATTGGCTGGGATATTCTGGCCATTCTCGAAGAGGAAGTGCCGTATCAGGGAACTGTGGAGCTTCCTGTTGTTGAAGGAAATGACAATTCTCGTTATGTTTCCCTGAAACAAATTCAAGTTCAGGGCGTCCGTAAAGTGAATATTTTTCTTTTGGG
>CAZWDF010000134.1:0-3830 GCA_964632335.1 uncultured Candidatus Saccharibacteria bacterium
CGCTGTGTGTCCGGCTATTGCGTGCGTAAGGTATTAACGCATCAATTTTAACAATTTCGAGGGTATCGGGAAGATTCATTTTATCGACCTTGTAAGTATTTATTTTACATTAAAAAACTGTTTTGCATAAGATTATAGCCACCGGTTCCAAATAATCCATATAAAAAGAGCCATTACAGCCAAATACAGGTTTAAGGCTATAAGCAGAACTATCAGGATCACCATCCAATCTGGCTTATACGCATTATTCATTATCGCCATTGATTGTTACTTTTACCGCATACGGCCCGCTTTCCTGCCGGTAGTCCCACGTCAGGCAGGGGTTCCCATCGTCAATACCCAAGGCATCCGCTATCCCGTCACGGACGTGCTTGGCGCTGATGGCTAGGTTGTCGCTGTCCAGCTTTCGTGGGCCAACACGGACGATGGTGATGGTCATTGGCGGCTCTAGGCTGAAGTTCCCGACCAGTGCGTTACTGCAAACTAGACGGGCTGCCTGGCGCTGCGCCTTTGCCCGTTTCGACTTAATTGACCAATGAACGCGCTCGTTGGCTAGGCTGGTCAGCTTCATTGGTAGGCTAAACTCGGTCATATCTTACCTTCTTTGAGCAATGTGGATTGGGTACGGAATACCGCCTTGGCAAAGTCCAGTTGCACCTCATCGCTCTTGTCAGTGTCCACAATCTCGTGGCAGTTGTGGCAAGCCCAGGCACCTATCAGGTCAGGCGACTTCATGCCCATGCCTGAGATGCCGATTAGCCGAAAGTGAGCCAGACAGCACGGGCCTGTAGTACACCCGATCAATCGCACCTGACACTCCCGATTGATGGCTTCACGACGTAGATTCGTCATACTTCCTCCATAGCGATGCCTCGCGCCATCTTGATTACATCGCACCAGTCCACCGGCTTGTCGGTCAGCCCTTGGTCTTGGGGGCAGTCACCGATGTGGAACGCAATCTCAATCGCCTCTATGCACTGCGCCTTGGTCAGCTTCAAGCTAGATCCGCCAAGCATGATGAAGCCAGCAGCGCCCTGTCCTCGGTCATAGGCTGGCATCATGCGCCAGCCCAATACCGTTCCGGCTATCAAGTGCCGCCAGTCGTCTTTGCTCAGGTGGTTACCGTGCCATCTGACCTGGTTGGCTAAATCACCGCACGCGGCATTAAGCATCTTGCGCTGCTCATCGGTAATCATAGCCAGCCACGGTTCAGCCATGCCGCACCTTGCCCGTTGGAGATGCAAAGATAGATTTCCGTGCCGCTGCCTTGGCAAGCAAGGTGCCACGGTTTGCTCGATAGCTTTCTGCCAAAGCCATGCCCATCTGCGAGTAAGGCAGGGGCTTGTCTGGATTGGCCTCGTTGTGGGCGTCGATGTAAAGCAGGTTATCGCGTACCCACTGGGGTGACTTGTGGGTATAGCACATGGTACGGATTTGATTGCTAGTCAGCCCAGTGTGTATTTTCCCGCCAAAATCGAAGTTATAGCTCATTTACTGCTCCTGTACAAACACTTCCAAATTTCATTCCGCAAACTCCTTCAATCTATCAAAGTGCTTGCGGTCATAGGCTTCCTTCTCGGCTCGGTCTTGCGCCTCCTTGTCCTGGCTTAGGGCAGCCTGAAGCTCATCCGGCATAGGTTCGCCTCCAGTCAAGCAGGCAACGGCAAGCTCGTAGGCTTCAGCAGCCATTCGGTCAGCTGCCTCATAGCTGGCTTGCTTCCAGCGGTAGCCATCAATGAAGCGCCACAGAATTTTAATAAACGGGGTGGCTGTTCCGGTGCGTAAATCATGCTTGACCTTTGCCAGCGTCGGAACGCCGAGCGCAACGCTGCGGAACTCTGGCAGGCTCGGTGGCCATACGGCAGTCACGCTGGTGTTTTTGTAATACCGTACAGCGTTGGCGATCTGCGGAAGGGTCAGCCCGTCAAGGCCATCATTCCACACCCGTGCCGAAATGCCGTCAGGCTCGTTTCCATATTGCGCGACCCACTTGTGTCCGTAGATGCCGGACATCACGGCAAAGAACTCAGCAAACTTTCGGTCAGTCATTGCGCTCATGTCCAAGCCTCCGTTGGTTATGTTCGAAGTTACGCATTACCTGATCAGCCAATCCAAGTGCCTTCTGAGGGCTGCCTGCATAGCTTGCGTCTTTTGGCTCAAAAAGACCAGTCCAGCCTCGCTCGATACTTGCCTCGACAATCAGGCGTGGATCATGCCCTTTCGCTGCTAGGGCTGTCAGGGTACGCAGGGACAGCAATTTTGCGTCAGCCGTCCAGCCTTTCTTGCTGTTGCGGTATCTGTCCCACATTGCCCAAACATCCGGTGAAATGGTAGACGGCAAAACAACCGGCGCACTGCGCCCGTTTTTAGCTTTTGACTTTGCTTTTATATTCTTCTCTTCTCTTCTCTTCTCTGGTACATGCTTCTGTAACTCTGGTGTAACGTTTTCAGCGTTACGTGTACGTAACTTACTAACTCTATTATTGTTTTGCGCTCGCTTTTTTGCGGTTTCACCACAATGACGATTGAAGTTTGGCAGTAAAACGCCACTTTCAGAAAGCTCAATCCAGCCGCATTTTTGCATTGCTGTAACGAATCCTGTAACGCCTGCGATACGGTCAAGTAACGCAGATGTAACGCTCGGAGCGTTACCGTTTTCAGTATGAGTATCGAACCACGACCAGACGCGCATCAGCTTTCCAACCACTGCGTCAGGGTCAATATCCAGGGTCGATGCGATGGCGAACACCTCCGGTTTGTCCGGGGTTGCCTTATCGAATTTCAGCCAGTCTCCAGCCATTACTTTTTCTCCCATCAAACCCCTCAAAAAATCGGTCGTGGAAGGTGTGAGGGTTCACCTTGTCAGGCGGGTAATTACTCCCGCCCTATCCACGCCGTAATTCATTATACCACATTGACCCCACGCCAGATGCGTAGCACCCGGCTGTGAGAGCTTGCGCGATTAGCTGTCGTGTATCCGATTGGCATAATCTGTTTACGCCGCGCTGCAGCTGAAATAGCCGCCCCAACAGCGTTGTTTGCGTTCATGCCTTTATAGCTTGTCGGAAGTCCAACGCGCTCGGTAACGTCGTCTGCTGTAAATGGCTTGCCAGATTGGGCAAGCTCTAAGATTGTGGCCTCAGCCCGTAACTTCCATTCAGGCTTTGCAAACAGCGCCATCTGCATACCAGCCTCAGCCAAGGCTCGGCCTTCGGCGCTCATTTCAGCACCTTTGCGTTGCTTAAAAAATGCACTTTGTTCATGCTTATCTCCCAAGTTCTCCCAAATAAGGCCGGTCGTGGAAGGTCTGGGAGACACCTTGTCGGCTCAAGGATCAATTGAGCCTATCCACGCCGGAGTTCTAAAAGTCAGTTAATCATGCAGCCTTTCCATAATGCTTCACAGCCTTCACCCAAACCAGCTTATCAATGTCAAGCAGCGGATCAGCCTCGTGCAGGCGCTTGGCAAGCCTCAGTCCAATACCACGGCTACCATTGCATACACCGGCAAGTGTCGAGTATGGAATGTTCAGGCGCTTGGAAAGGTTCATTACGCTTCCATGCGTATCTACATACATTGTCCAGTAATCTCGAGGGGTCATTTTATGTCCTTTGGGTTATTCTTACAGCGTTATGCGTAACAATAACAGCTCTTTCTGGATTACGCAAGCATTTTTGGCAATTAACAGCCTTTTAACCTATTATTACCGCAGTCTGACCATGTTATTACGCAACTGTTTGATTTGTAAAGGATTAAAAAATACATACAATTTTTGATAAAAAACTTGCCTTTTTCTACGCGATATGCGTATAATCAAATCACCGGAATGA
>CAZWDF010000135.1:0-3773 GCA_964632335.1 uncultured Candidatus Saccharibacteria bacterium
TAATTGCAATGTTTGGCTTAGTCTTCATCGTGAAGAATCACCTATTGCCTTCCCTAAACGCAAGATGTTACTCATTTGACTCCATGGCTGGCATTATCAGCCAGCAGTAATTCCAATGGCTCATGCGGCTCCCAATTCCGATTCCCTACCAGGGGCCGCTTGACCAATGCAGTTTCAATCTCAAGCCGTTCCTTGGGGAACGGCGCACGCACCTGTCGCCTACCCATAGCCGCATTGCAACAGTTAGAGCAGAAGAATAGTTCGTCATCTGACGCTAACTCGGCATTGTTACACCAGGGACATCTAATAATCCAACGGCCATGATTGATGCACGGCTCAAGAATTGGTTCATTGGCAACTTCGCCATCCAGTGGTAGCATAATGCCCTTCTGGAGAACTATCGCCCTAATTCTCTGCCAGCGGCTTGGACCAAAATTTGTTTCCCATGTCACTATAAAATCCATCTCCCCTCCTAATATGCTAGCCTTGCAACTGGGTCTCCACTACCAAACAACTTTGACTTATCCAGAATCCAGTACTCCTGGTCGTCTGCCCGGCTCACCCACCACCAGGCTTTATGAACTTTGCCTGCATCTGCAATCTCGTGCTCTACAGCATCAATATAGTAGTCCCCGCTGATGTTCCAGGCCGTGCTCTGGATGTTGACTCTATCCGACACGTCCCTGGCCAGGATTTGTATCAGCAAGTTGTCATTGCCGTTGATAAGCTCCACCACGAACGCAGGAATAGGGTTCTTCTTCTGGGCTAGCTGATGAGCCGACAGGCCATCCATCATATTAGCATCCACATAGTACGGCAGACTGGTTTCCTGCTCCCGAACTTGATAGACGGATTGAGACGACGTGTCCTCTTGCACTATCTGCACCTTGGCCAGGTCCCGATAGGGCTTCCCACGCACCCGTAACTGAGACAAAAACAATGCCTGGCTGCCGCTGTTCTTGACCTGAACTTTGGCAGAGGCCGCATAGATGGTGCTGGAAAGGGACAGCCAAGACGTTCTGTCGCCGCTGACCCATCCTTGGAGCGAATCTCCCGCATAGTCTCCAGAGACTACTTCCTGCACCGAACCCGCGATGTTGGCGTCTCCACCAGAAGCAGCAAACTTGGCCCAGTATGTTTTGGTCTCCCCGGCGGCAATGGTAGGCGAGTTGCTGCTGGACGCCTTCTCCGGGAGAGTCCATATGTCCGATTCGGAAGCGTCTATGGCCTTGGGAACGGCGCTAACCACAATCTTGTTGCGCACCGATTTCAGCGAGTTCGCTGGCCGTATCCTTACAAATTCCGAATCGGTGATGGTGCACTGGCGCGTGGTAGCCCTGGTGGCCGACAGCCTGAAATATCTGTCTTCCCAGTTGAAATAGCCGTTGCGGTCAATATACATCAGGCCGAACTCTGAGGCCTCAGGCTTCTGCAGGAACCCTAAGGCGGATTCCTGCTCGGCGAAAACGGCGGCATAGGCATCATTCTGGCCAGCGTCTATAGTGCGCTTGGCCGCAGGCCATCCTGCAGCATTAAGCGCAGCAACTATGATGCCCGAAGCACCGCCGGAGTAACCGCTCTGGATAATGGGCAACGTGATTTTGGCCCTAGCGAGTTGGTCGAAGCCGTCCACACAAGGCAACATAGCCTCTATGGTTTCCTTTTCTGGCTCCGGGTTCACATCATCCAGATATCCGTTGAACAGATCATAAGTGCTGGTGTAGGTAGCCCTGACACGCACCGCACGGGCGGGATAGATTCCGCCGTAGGTAGCAACAATAGTGGATGAGGTATTCTGCGGAATGTATTTGCCCGTGGTATCCTTGACCGTGATTCTCGCCGTGCCGGTCTCCCCGCGCTCCAGTTCGGGGTCTTTCCCGCGATGGAACCAGACGGACTTGATATCAGTGGAGATGTTTTCGTAGGCGTCCTCAAAGTCGCCGTCGGCGTTGAAATCAATCGCTGCGTCATACGTGGCGAAAGGCATTTAGTACACCGCCTCACCTAACTGATGTCGTTGTCGGCTTCGCAGTCCCCGCTGAATCATGTCCAGCAACTTTTCGGCATCGGCTCGACTGCCCCACATGTTGCCGACATTCAGAGTAATGCTGACATTACCACCACCTGGAGGACTAATCCTTTCCTGCCCATGCACTACCGCCAGCACGGGAGCGCCAGTGGGGCCTGGCACTATCCCACCGCCTGCAAATGTAGGCAATTCTATAATATCTTCAGCCTTGGTAGTAGGCGCAAGACCGCCAAGTGCTGGCGTTGCTCCACCACCACCCAAGCGGGTTAACCCATAAATCCCAAAGGCGGTAGCAATCAGCCCTGCGCCAGCCGCTAGTGCCACCCATCCTGGGATGCCCATAAACGCCAAGGCAGCTATCTCCGATGCCACAAATGTCCACATTGCCCTTGCTGCTGCCAGAATAGCCCCCACCAGGGTGGCGCCCATTTTGGTGGAGAGAAACAGGGATGCTCCACCCAAGAAGGTCATTAAGGTCGTGGCAGTGTCAAGCGGCTCCAGGATTGTGCCAATGCTCACCGATGCTTCCTGAAAGACGTTTTTGACTTTATCCATGAACCCATACTGTGTGTTTGCAATCTTACCAAATTCATCTGTTTTACCAGTAGCCGCGGAGATTTGGTCTGTATATCCTTTCAACTCTTCTTGGCTAAGACCCATTACCGCTGCTAGCGATTTCCCCGAACTCACAGCCTCCGTTATATCTCTCTTGAGCGCCCTAGTTGCATCAGCTCCTGACATACCCCTGGATTCGTATACTGCCAGTATAGCTACAGTATCCTGGATGCTGAGGTTCAACTTGTCCATATCAGTCGCAAAATAGCGAAGAACAGATGCGAAGTCGCCCAGGTCAACCGTCGTGTACCGCACCAACCAAGTGAAACTGTCAACATATTTCCCTGCATCTTTTAGGTCAATCCCGTAGGCTTTTAGCGCGGGAATCATGATGTCGGCCACCTGGGACGCGCTCATACCTATAGCATTACCAAGGCTATCCATCGTGCGGGTGACAGAATCTATCACGTCAACGTTTCGGAGTCCTGCCCGTGCCAGTAGGTCATAAGTTGCCGCAACGTCTCCTAATGGCGTACTGACATCAGCAGTTGCCATAGCCGCCTTCCGCATCGCCTCTGTGGTGCTTCCGATAGTAAGGGCCGTGACAGCAAGCGAAGCATTCAAGTGACGGGCATCGTCGGTAGCCTTCATGCCTGCTGCGCCGATGGCGGTCAGCCCGAATCCGAACGTCCTTAAAAGGTCAGAAGATGCCCGAATGTTCTTGGCTTCCTGCTGGATGCTGGACGAGATGCCCTTAATGACCTCTGACGCTTCGTCTTTAGCCTTGATTAAAATTGAAACATCGTAGCTAGGCACTTTCAGCCTCCCGCTGCGCCTGGTATTCGGACACTACATGCCAGTAAACTTTCAACTCTTCTATGATTTCGACTGGAGTATTCATTAGCTCGTTATAACTCCACCCAGTGGACAGCATGATAATTGTTTCCTCAGAGAATGGCGGTGCAGTAAGGCGTGCTCCTTTCAGGTGTACCGCATTAAGCGCGCACGCCATCAGGCTTTTTTTGTTTCTTCGTCCATCCCTCCATAGAGATTGCTAAGTGCCTTAACTATCAGCCGTGCATCCTCGTCCGACAGGGCGTTGATGTTTTCCCGCGTGACTGGCACGATGTTGCCATCCTCATCCTCTACGTTCCACTCTGTGATGCACTCTGCCATCAGTGTAGTAGTA
>CAZWDF010000136.1:0-3745 GCA_964632335.1 uncultured Candidatus Saccharibacteria bacterium
AGTGTGGGTTTTAGAAGGATTGCGATGTAGATGGAAATGAGATTTGGGGCGTAAACGGTGATGCCATAGGGTGCGAGAGCGGCGACGTTAACTGTAGAGTCTGGAATAATATCCTATATGATTCTAATACAAACTTTCTTGGTTGGGGACCGTGTAAGATTGGGCCACTCTTCGTCTACAGGAATACCTGCTACTGGACTGGAACCACCAGTCAAGAGATATGTATTAAGAACGGTTGGGGGCCAACAGGCCCGGATCCTAATTCTGGAGACTACGGTGGCGTAGTGTATTGCTACCACAACTCGTTCTATGTACCGCGTCATGTAGGTACTCTGAATATGGGGGTGGCTAACTGGGGAGGAGCCTACGCCCGTAATCAATATTTCCGAAACAATGTCTTCTATGACACACGATGGTGTGTGCTACAGAATCTGGCAGCATACTACAATGACTTTGATTACGATTGTGTCTATAATGAAGGTAATACAGAGTTCTGGATATGGGGAAGCACCAACTACCAGAACATAGCCGCAGTACGGTCTGCTCTGGGTTTGGAGATGCACGGCATTAGTGCCAACCCGCTGTTTGTTGCTCCGGCTAGTGGCGACCTGAGCCTACAGCCAACCTCCCCCTGTATCGACAAAGGAGTATTGCTGCCCGGATTTAACGATGCTAATTCCCCCTGGCCCTATAAGGGCTCGGCTCCAGATATGGGCTGCTTCGAATATCCAACCTATCGCTTGAGTGTAGATGTGACGCCACCAGGGACAACAATTATCAGGGGTAATGGCTGGTACATCGACGGAACTCTAGTTTCCATAGGGCCGGCTCTAGGCACTATTCAAAGTGGTGTTGGCACGCGTTATGCCTTTTCCAGATGGATCGTTGACGGTGTCGAAAGAACCGGCAATCCCATCTCAATAATTATGGACTCTCCGCACAAGGTAACCGCCCGGTACGAAACCCAATATCATCTCAGCGTTGATTCGGAATACGATGGGCTTAGCGGTACAGGGTGGTATACGGTGGGTACTGCGGTTTCTGTAAGCCCGGCTCCAGAGGCTATTCCAGGCATTACTGGCACGCGTTATGCCTTTTCCAGATGGATTGTTGACGATGTTGAAAGGACGGGTAATCCTATCTCAATAACTATGGACTCTCCGCACCAGGCAGTTGCCCAGTATGAAACACAATACTATCTGAAAGTTGATTCAAAATACGGTAATCCTCAGGGTAGCGGCTGGTATTTCTCTGACTCTACAGCCGAATTTTCAGTGCCAGCTACTGTTGGTGTCATAATTCAACACCACTTTACTGGTTGGAGCGGGGATTCAACGGCAGCTACACCCGCGGCGAGTATTATCATGGACGGACCCAAGACTCTCACCGCCAATTGGCGAAGTGACTATTCGCGGTTATGCATTGTCATAGGAATTTTGGCGGTATTTATCGGAGTCACTTCAATATTTGTAGCCAGAAGAAGAAAGAAATTACCAAGTTCATAGGAGCTTGTTTCCTAACCCCCTCACGCTTTATCCCTCTAGGCCTTTGAAGGAGAAGAGTGAAGTGTCTCAAAGGAACAACGAAAAGAGATGCGAGATTAATATTGACCGTGTAGAGTGTCATTTGGTAGGGGCGTCTGCCCAGACTGTCCACCACCCGAAAACCTCCAGCCGGGAGCGGACGATTTGAAGTTCTTTATGTAGTGAGTTGAGTTCAAGCGTTCTTCCGCTGCTTTCCAGATACTTGAGTCGGGCTTTCAGTAAGACAAATCTGTCTGTGTCATTCAGGGTCGTTTTCAGAAGATGCTGCCAGATCAGATCCGCAGCTGCATTGTTGCCGGCTTCCTCTTCTAGCTTCGCCAGCGCAAAGAGCGCCTTTTGGCCCCAGAAGCAGTGAGAGTTAGGGCCTAGCGTCGAAGATTCATCCGGAACGCAGTCTTCTATCAGCGCCTCAAGAGCTACCTTGGCACCCTGTGTATCATTAACTGCTAGCTCTCGCTGTGCGTTCTTGTACATAGCTTCATCCTTCAGCACTTGCGTAATGTGCACTCCAGGGATGAACGGCAGACTTAACTCTTCACCCAAGACGACTAGAGACACAGCATTTGCGGGCAAGCTAAGCCTGACGGTTATTTGCCCATTCTTCGTCTTTACCCGCGAAGGTGGAGCAAGTAACTGTAATTGCGAAGTGGATTCAAGCTCCCTGAGTTGCCTTTCATTAGGCATAGCCGGTCGCCCCATATCTTCCCATACCTTCATTGCATTACTGTGATTAGAATCAATGCGGTAATGTTTTTGCACAGAGATGGAACTGGGCACACCTTTCACCGTAAGCTCTATCTCCACTGGGGGACTGGTATCCAATGTGTCCTGTTCAATGAAGCGATAGAGTAGGACCTGAATGCCATTGTTGGTGCGAGAGGCAAAACCGTGTACCCCATTGGTGTCAGAGCCGCCGGTTAATTCCAAGCGTTCATTGCCCATTTTAGCCAGCATAATATAAGCGTTCATTATCGGTAAAGGTATTAGACAATCCGACATCCAAACATAAAGGGGACGCCAGCCAGTGGTAAAATCGGGATGCGCAATCTTCCCCCAACGTAAGAACAATCCTGGCTTTCGAGAAGGTTCGATGAGTATGGTATCTAAGAATTTGCACAGAAAAGCGGCCTCATAGTGGGTGAGCGTAGTGGCTGGATTGGGCCAGAACCCTTGCCCCCATTCGTCTTGTAGCAGTTCGAGGTCTTTCAACTGCGGATAGGCCTCAATTATATCCACCCTATTGATGTTTTTCGCCGCTAACTCGTCTGTTGAGCCATAAGCATGCCAAGAAATGAAGTCGAGAGGAGCTCCCTTATTGCCAGTGACATAATTGGCACCATTAACGCAATGTTCAAGGAATATAGTCAAGTACTCAGCGTGCCCAGCAATGGCTGGACCTCCGACTCTTACCCCCGATTCGGCGGCTTTAGCACCATCGGCAAAACAATCATACATCTTGAGGAAGCGTTCCGCTTCTTCTGCGGTGGGAGTCACCTCCGCTGGAACACCATCAACAAAGTAGTTATATAGGTCTGGTTCGTTCCAGATTTCCCAGTACCAGCTCCGGACTTCTTCGACACCATAGCGGTCAACACAGTGCTTCACTGTCTGATAGATAAGTTCCCGCCATTTCGTATAGTCTTTGGGCGTATTGACGAGACCACCGGCGTAATTACGCACCGGTTGGCCTTCAGCCAGAGCATCAGGCATGTAATCACATTCTACAATGGGTTTGACGCCGGCGGAGAGAAGGACATCAAAGGTGTGGTCAAGATACCAGAAGTCCAGCTTGGGTTTACCATCATCGTCCTCGCTGTAGATGCGGCAACCGTAGTAAAACGAAGATATTGAACCCGTACCGGCAAGCTCAGTAGAAGGATTATCTTCCTCCAGCAGTCTCTGCACATCTTTTTGCCCTGAAAGGAAACTGCCACCTAAGTGACATACGCCATCGGTGAAAAGGTTATGGCAACGGATATAGCGAATAGCATGGGTCTGCCGTACTAGCTCCCAGAAGGGTTGCAGCCGCTCATCAGTTGTGTCACCATAGAGGCCTTCATATCCTATGTTAGCCCACAGTGCGCTGTCCAGTACTCCGACAACTTGATTAGCATCTACTTGAATTTTGATCTGTAGATGCGGCGCATTCTCAGCGACACATCCATTCAACAAGGCAACACCGATAAGTATGACAGCAATCA
>CAZWDF010000137.1:0-3732 GCA_964632335.1 uncultured Candidatus Saccharibacteria bacterium
CTCCACCAATCTCATTGACGTAGACATTCTTTGTGACGGATCGGCTTGCAGCAGCATCAATGGCGCTGATGGCCCTCATAGCCTGAGCGTCATCGATAGTAATGGGCTTCTTGGTTTCCTTCTCCACATCAGTAGTAAGTCCAAGAAGATCCATACCAGCCTGAGTGGTGTCGAGGCCGACCTTCATGGTCAGACCCTGCTCCTTCATGTAGGCTTCCATTTCAGATTTATAGTCAAAGCCCACAGTCACAGGAGCCGGATGATAGGCCCCTGCTGCATATTCCTCCTCTAAAAACTTCTTATAATCCGCAGTGCTGCCGATGAAAGAGGAAGTTCCTAGTCCCATTTCAGCCCACGCTTCCTCTTGAGCCATGCCAAACTCTGACATGGCTTCACAAAAGTTGCAGGTGTCTTTGGTGTTCGCGGCAGTCTTTTCCAAAAGCGAGTTGCCGCGATCCACTTTTGAAGATATCTTTTCAGTAGCAACACCCATCAGTTCAGCGAGTTTGTCTGATGCCTGAAGATCTCCAGCTCTCCAGTCCTTCGCCAAATCGAGCCACTGCATATCTCTTGCGTCTAATTGCCCTCCATATTTTTCTATTACGGATATCATTTGATCCATTTTGGCAATGTTCTCAGCCGTGTGCGGATAGCTCTCTCCCTTTTCATAGTAACCCTTCAGTTCGCTCATCAGCTCATTTCTTTGGGCTGTTATGTACCGACCTAGATTTGAGATTTCAACGTCGCCCAGCTTTGCGCTACTTCCTAAAGCAGTTCCTAGATTGATTCCCAATTTCTCCAGATATCCGAAGTAATCCAGAGCGGCAGCGTACATGTTCTGGCCGAAACTTTCCCCAAAAATAGATCCTGCCATCTTTGCGACGCTGCTCCAATCCTGACTCTGGATGGCATCAAGGAAAGCTTTTCCGCTGTCCCCCCCAACGTTATAAAATAGTTCAGGGCTTGTCTGTTCAAGCATCCGAATCTCTTTCGCCAGTCCCAAAAGTTCATCCCGCTCCGCCTCCATCAGCATTCCATCCTTCAGAGCAGATGTCCACTTCTCTCCCAGAGCTTCCCAATCAGATTCCGCCTTTGCCGCCTCATCCAGGAGCCAGTATTGGTCTAACTCTGGCTGAATTTGGGCCTTGAGCTTGATCTGAGCGGCTATGTCCTGACTTAGTTCAGCTTTTTCCAATGGTGATAGGGCCCGTCCCAGGATCTCGCTCATGATAACCGGGAAGCGGTTCATCATGTCTTGTGAACTGTCGAAATTATATTCTCCCAATGGAGTATTCAGCTTCAGTGCCCAATTATCCAAGGAGAACGTGAAGCCTCCGATGGTACTAGAACCCACATATTTGCTAAAGTCTCCGGCAGCGCTCTCCATGTTGCTGATCCATTTGCCGTTGATCAAGGTCATACCGGCCTCGAACTGGCTGCCATAGGCCTTCGTGAACTCTTTGGCCAGGTCATCAGCAGATTTTGTGACGGCTGCCTTCGCGTCGGGCCCGCCCGTAGCGTCCTTGATCGCTGAGGTCACAACATCCTTGTTCTCCTCAATGCCTGTGGCCATCCCCTCAGCTACTTGCGCTCCGGTCTCTTCCGGAACGCCGCCGAATCCGATGCTACTGAGCCAGTTGCTCCAGCCCAGGATAGCCTGCTCGCCGCCTCTGCCTGCGCCCATGACTCCTTCCCACATTTCGTAAGCTGCCTTTCCGGAATCTGTTAGGAATGTGACCAGCCCAGTGCCTGATTGAACTATATCAGTAATTGCAGGCAGCAGAACATTTCCAAGGGCTATCCCGGCCTCTTCGGTAGCAGAAGAGAACTCCGCCCAAGCACCATTCAGATTATTGGTCATTTGTGCGGACATCTCAGAGGCTTTGTTCGTCCCTGTGATATCGGCTTCAAGCTTCTTCAGGGCCCCGGAGCCCTGAGAGACCAGACCCAGCATACCAGGCCCGGCCTCACGACCAAATATGGCGACTGCCTGAGCTGCCGTCATATGCTTTTCTTCGAGAGTTCCGACGATGTCCGAGAGGGAGACCATCGAGGGATTCACATCATCAACACTCAGCCCCATCTCGGCCAGAGCGCCGCTGGCGAGTTTCGAGGGCTGGAGGAGAGCCGATAGAGCACCCCTGAGCACAGTGCCACCTTGCTCGCCCTTCAGTCCTGCATTGCCCAGCATTCCAAGTGCAGCAGTGGTCTCCTCGACGCTGTACCCCAGGGCGGCAGCAACCGGTCCTACATAGTTCATGGCATTACCGAGTTGCATGATATCTACATTGGATTTTGCGGCCCCGGCCGCCAGGACGTTTGAGACCCGCCCAGTATCCTCTGCCTTGAGACCGAATTGAGCCAGAGTGGATGTGACGATCTCCGCCGCCCTGGCCAAATCCATGCCACCGGCTGAGGCCAGGTTTAGGGTCTCCGGCAGGGCGGTGATCTGCTGCTGGGCGGTCATACCGGAGCTGGCCAGGAAGTACATAGCGTCCGCTGCCTGACTGGCGGAGAAGACAGTCGTAGCCCCCGCTTCCCTGGCAGCATCCGACATCATCGTCAGTTCAGCGGCATTGGCTCCGCTGACTGATGCAACGCGAGACATCGCGGCCTGGAAGCCTGCTGCTGTGCCTACCGCTGAGGCCAGCCCCCCGCCTACTGCCGTGAGTCCAATAGCCACGGCTGTGAGGGGATTGGCCATGGTGCCCAGCATCATGCCCAGCCCACCCAGGTTGGCGGTGGCGGAGCCTGTCCGGATGCCCATGTCACTCAGGTGGCCGTTGATGGTCTGGGCCCCGGAGGCGAATCCGGAGCCGTCCAGCGTGGCACGATAGGCCAATTCCATGTCGCTCATTGAACCTCTACATCCCTATTCTGTCGTTGCCTCTCCTGGAGTTCTTCGATGGAGAGTCGCCTATGGAGACCTGGATGATTATCTAGCTCTGGTCGATCCTTATGTTTCTTCATAGCTTCTTCTTGCGCCTTGTTATCAACCTCAATTAATTGATTCAGTATTTGGTTATCAATCAAAATTTTCTCAGTAGGTGACAGGCCATTGAAAAATGATGAGCAGATGAGGCCGTAATCAAGAGCCAGCTTCAGCGGGCTCCCCGCGCCGTAGGCCCTTGCTACCCTTCCGACGAGGCTCATTATCCTCGTCTTCGCCAATGTCGTTGTCACTGCTTCCGGGAAAGCATAGATCCTGCAGCCTCCGGAACTCCCCCGGAGATATCAGGGATAGCCGCACGCCACCGCGCGGGATCTCGATTGTGGCACTGTCCAGATCGTTAACTATCTGGATATTCCGCAGGGCCAGGGAGTTCAGCTTCGGCAGGATCTCTCTAGCCCATCTCCTGTAGTTGAATTTGGGCTTGCGGGTGCCTGGGGGGTTCAGGGCAGTGCCGTCATCAAACTCCAGAGACGAGGCTATACTCTGAGGTATATATCGCACCTTCACCCGGCGCTTGTTCAGCAGCTCAAGGATAGTTACCTCTTCCTTGATGGGCTGGCCCATGGCTTCGGCCAAGGCTTCCATGTTCTCATCAGGATCTATCACATCATCAAAATTCTTATCAGTTGTCATACTATTATTGAAATAATATTATAAGCATGAATCGTAGCCTAAAAAGCAGGGATAGAGGGCTAAAAAGCGCCCTCTCAGGAATAGGCCGTTGCCCTGGAGTCCCACAGATCCAGCGTTGGTGTGCTGCTGGTATTCGGATGGTAGAG
>CAZWDF010000138.1:0-3719 GCA_964632335.1 uncultured Candidatus Saccharibacteria bacterium
AAAAACCAGTGGAGGTGGAAGAAAAATTAGTTTTGCTGGAATTTGAGTATACCGATCCAGATGGAGATGGAATTTATACTGCCGAAATCCAGGCACCGATAGTTGAAGGGGAATATGAGATTATTACAGTGATGGATTTTGAAGACCCGGAATTGGGCAAAAAAGAAATCAGATTGATTACGGTGGTTGACCCTGAAGGATATGTTTATGAAAAAATTAAGAATCAGGAATTGAGAATTCCCGGAGCCATTGTATCTCTTTATTGGTTAAATCCGGAAACAAAACAATATCAATTGTGGCCGGCTAAAGAATATCAGCAGGAAAATCCCCAGGTGACTGATGTCACTGGCAAATATTCTTTCTTAGTGCCGGAAGGTTTATATTATCTAAAGGTCGAAGCGCCAGGTTACCCTGCTTATCAAGGAAAAGCATTTGAAATTAAAGAAGGCAGCGGCATTCATTACAATATTGAACTAAAAACCAAATACTGGTGGCTGAAAGTTATTGATTGGAAAACTATTCTGCTCCTTGTGGTTATTCTGCTTTTGCTCTATAATTTTTATAGAGACAGGATTAGAGAAAGATTACTGCGTAAAAAAGTTTAAATAAAAACTAACAAAATTATGCCAAAACTAATGGTGGATAGTAAACCACTTAACCTCAAAATAATATCTTCTGTCATTGTGATATTGATTTTATTAGCTGGCAATCTATTTTTTGGTATGAAATATTTTGCTGTTCAAAAAGAACTTCGTCAAACTCAAGCCACTTTAGAAGCCCAAAAAACCAATGAGAAAGTTTTAGATTTTAGCAAACTTTTTATTGAAAAAGTTTTAAAAGGAGCAGAAGAAATTAGTTTTGAAGACAGATTAAATTTGGAAAACGCAGTCAGAGGTTTAAATGACGAAGAAGTTTTAACTCAATGGAATAAATTTATTGAGAGTAAAACCGAACTGGAAGCTCAGAGAGAAGTGAAAAATTTACTGGAGATGTTGGTGGGGAAGATTAAGACGCAGTAAATCCTCACACTTATAATAATATATTGGTATAGGGGTGAGTCTCCAAAAAACCGCGTTAGGCGCGGTTTTTTGGTTTGTCGGGCTGCCCGGAATTGAACCGGGGCCGCCATCACCCCAAGATGGTATACTACCATTATACTACAGCCCGTAGGAAATGACCGGCCGATTAAACAATTATTTTCCCTTTGCCATTGCTTTGATACATTTAGCACAAGCCAAAACTCTTTTGCCCGAAAGCAAACCTGCCTTGCCGGCAGGCAGGCGCACCCATTGTAAATTTGGGTATTTTCTTTTTTTGATGGTTGGATTATATTTTCCCCGAAGCTTAATTAGTCTCCCAACCATCCTCGTTCCTTTTCCGCAAATTGCACATTGTTTTGCCATGAATTTATCTAATCTTTAGGCAGATTGCCTCGGGTGACACGCAGTCGGCTCAAGTTTGTATGAAAAGGTTTATTCTCTGCCGCTGCTATTTCTCGCCGAGCCTTACAGGTCTTAAAAGAAAATTCAAAGTTATTCTGGGGCTCGGCTGCGAAGTGCCACCCTCGGCAACTGCCCTCAGATTGTTTTAAAGTTTAATTTACCAATCATTACTCCTCGTTTTCCGCAAATTGCACATTGTTTCATATAAATTTATTTTACTCCGTTTAAAAAAAATTGCAATTATAAATAAATAATTTTACCTCCGTAATTTTCTAATGGGGTTTACCAACAATTTTTCTTTTTTTCAAGCTATGAGCGAAGAGATAAATCTCTTCTTTACCTTCGCTATCGCTCGGTGTATGATTAAAAAATATTATGGAATATTTATTCTTGATTATCATTTTAATTTTTTCCATTGTTATTCATGAAGTTTCTCATGGAGCAGTGGCCAATTATTTAGGCGACCCAACAGCTAAACATGCTGGCCGTCTGACCTTGAATCCAATTCCTCATATAGACCCCATTGGTTCAATTTTAGTACCTGGGATTTTAATTTTAATGAGCTTAGCTATACATGGAGGAGGAATTATCATTGGTTGGGCCAAACCAGTGCCAATTAACCCTTATAATTTTCGAGACCAAAAATATGGCTCAGCCAAGGTAGCCCTGGCAGGGCCAGCAGCAAATTTAATAATCGGTTTAGTTTTTGGCTTAGCTCTTAGATTTTTCCCGGCCATAGTTGCTTTCCCCGGTCTTGATTTAATGTTTTCTTATATTGTGTATATAAATATACTTTTGGCCGTATTTAATTTATTTCCGGTTCCTCCTTTGGATGGCTCTCACATTTTATTTACTTTTTTGCCTCCGGGAATGGAAAATATAAAAATATTTTTAAGCCAATTTGGTCTTTTTATTTTACTTTTCATTATCTTTTTTTTCTTTCAGTGGTTAGCTTTGATTATCAACTGGATTTTCGCCTTAATCGTCGGCACCCCCCTGTTCTAAGGTTGACTTTTGAATTTAGTTATGTTAAACTTTAATTACTCGAGCGAGCGAAAGCGAGCGAAGGGTGAAGAAGAAGACGAAGTCTTCTTCGATTTAATATGCCTACTATTCATCAATTAATTAAAAAGGGAAGAAAGAAAATAAAAAAGTCTGGAAAGAGGCCGGCTTTGGAATTCGGCTTTAATGTTTTAAAGAACCGACCGAAAAAATATTTTTCTCCTTTCAAAAGAGGAGTCTGTTTAAAAGTTTTCACCGTCACTCCAAAAAAACCAAACTCGGCCTTGAGAAAAGTAGCTAGGGTAAGGCTTACCAACGGGATGGAAGTAACTGCCTATATTCCTGGCGAGGGTCATAATTTGCAAGAGCACGCAATAGTTTTAATCCGGGGAGGGAGGGTAAAAGATTTGCCGGGAGTGAGATACCACATTGTCAGGGGAATTTTGGATACCGGAGGAGTGGAGGGAAGAAAACAAGAGAGGAGTAAATACGGAACTAAGCGTGAGAAATAAAATATCTAATTCCTAATGACTAATTTCTAATCAAACCCCAATGACTAATGACAAAATGACAAAAAATAATTTTAGATATTAGACATTTTAGCATTAGACATTGATTAGACATTAGAAATTAGAAATTGGTCATTTTTAAATTATGGGTCGCAAAAAGAAAATCAAAAAAAATATCCAACCTGACCCTGTTTATAACAATGTCACGGTTGCCAAGTTTATTAATCAGGTGATGAGGCGGGGAAAAAAAACCATAGCGAGAAAAATTGTCTACGGTGCCTTTAGCATTATTAAAGAAAAAACTAAAAAAGAGCCCTTGGAAGTTTTTGAGCAGGCACTGAGAAACGCCAGCCCGCTTTTGGAAGTAAAACCAAAAAGGATTGGCGGGGCAACTTATCAGGTTCCAAGGGAAGTAAAAAGAGAAAGAAGAGTAACCTTAGCTATGCGCTGGCTCATTAAGGCGACTAAAGCGAGAAAAGGAAAACCGACGAGAGAGAAATTAGCCGAGGAGTTAATTGAGGCTTCGGAAAATAGGGGAGCAGCAGTAAAAAAGAAAGAGGATACCCACCGGATGGCCGAAGCAAATCGCGCCTTCGCGCACTTCGCGTGGTAACAAACAATTAGGCGCGATGCAGTCCCGCACCGAGCTTTGCTCTGGTGCGGGGCCAATCGGGCTTTTGCGCACTTTGCTTGGTAAGTCGCTCGCTATGGACAATTTTGCAAATTGGTGCTGCGGTGAAGGACATATGCGCCTCACAACGAAAAT
>CAZWDF010000139.1:0-3702 GCA_964632335.1 uncultured Candidatus Saccharibacteria bacterium
GTGTTAAATTCAATCTTCCTTTCGTCCCAATGCAATCCATCTCGAATATTAAGAACTCTTGTACATCACAGGCTTGGATAGCGCAGGACAACCCATTTTTGAACTTCATTATGCCGTCAATATTTGGGTCATTCGGATTGGGAGATTTGTTCTTGCTGTAAAAAGCACAAACCCACTCAACATCTCCCAAGAAGAAACGCAAAAGGTCAAACATATGGCTGCCTGTATTGGCGATGCCTGCTGTGTAGTAAAAGTTAACCTGCTGAATCCCTCCCAGCCTTCTGTCCTGGATAAACCTTCTTATTTCCTGATGAAACTTATCAAACCGCCTCTGGTGGTCTATCTGCAGTAAAATACCCCTCTCATTACATATCTTTACTATCTCATCGGCATTTCTCAGGGAATCGGCAATAGGTTTCTCACAAAAAATAGCCTTTACACCATTTTTTGCCGCTTCGCTTACAATATCCAGATGGGTTGAATTCCAGGTGCATATACTGACAACATCCAAGGCCTCATTCTCTAGCATTTCCCGGTAATCTCTGTATAAATGAGAAACCCGCCACCTCTTCCCGCATTGCTCCAATTTTGCCATATTCTGGTCACAAACCGCTACCAGCTTCACCCCGTCGACAGCAGAGTAAGCTCCCGCATGAGAAGAAATGCTCTTTCGTTTGGGGTCGTCATCGAACTCGCTGCCAATTCTGCCGCAGCCAACAATCCCTGCTCTAAACACTTTTTCCTTCTTTACGGGCAAGATATTCATCCCTCACAATGCTCATTCTTATAACATCATAATACTTACCATTACGGTATATTTCCTGCCTCAGAGTTCCCTCGACTACAAATCCAGCATTTTTATAGGCCTTAATACCCCGTTTATTTTCTGCATTGACCCCCAACCAGACTTTGTTAAGATTTAACTTCTCGAACGCATACTGAACGGTTAATTGCGTGACTTCAGTGCCGTAACCTTTACCCCAGTATTCCTTCTCCCCGATGATTATTCTGAACTCGCCTGAGCGAGTTATATAGTTGATTACGTAGAGGCCAGCATTTCCTATGTGAGTCTCGGTTTGCTTATCCATAATGGCAAATACAACATCGTTTTTACTTCTAATCAGTTGCTCATATTCTTCTTCCAGAAGCTCTATATTACTGGGCATGGCACCCATGAACATATAGTATGTCACCTCAGAGTCGTTAGCCCACTGGGACATATTACCTTTTAAATCATCCCTCTCCAATCCCCTGAGATAGATCTTGTCGCCGACAATAAACGGATGATACATTAACTTTCTCCTCGCAATATCTTGTCTCTGTTAAATTCTATGTTTCTTGCCAAATCCTTATTCATCTCTTTCAGTTTTGGGTATTTTCCTATGAACTCTAAAATATCCTTAATATGAAAAACCCTATCATCTTTGTACAAAGCCCTAAAAATCTCTGTTATCAATTCAAAGTCCTGGATATAATCGACTGTTAAATGTATATTGGAAAGGTTTATATCATTTTTGTCATAAATGGTTTTGAATAAAACATGATTCCTATAAATATATTCAGAAGGATATTGCCGGTAAAACATATCATCCGTTTCATTCCAAATTCTTTCTAAAGTTTTCAGTGTATATACCTCAAAGCTCATACAGACAGGGTAGGTTGGGGGATTGAAGTTATTGGCATAATCATAGCCGCCGCTTATAAATTCTGACAGTACTTTGTCAATTAAGTCCGGGTCAATAAGGGGGCAATCTCCCCAAACCCTCACTATAGTGTGAGCATCATATTCTCCCCCGGCATTAAAAAGCCTGTCTACAATATCATCCTCGCTACCACGATAAATTCCCAGGTTATTTTCAACCGCAAATTTCTCCAGGCTATCATCCTTCTCATTAGTTGTGGCAGCAATAACAACATCATCAACATATCTGGCTGCCCGGACCCTTTTCACCAGATGCCAGAGCATTGGCTTACCTAGTATATCTTTCAGTACTTTCCCAGGTAACCGGGTGGAGCCCATCCGTGCTTGTACGATTGCCACAACTTTTCTATCCATTATCGCTTCTCAAGTAAGAACATCGCATCCACATTGTCATTATCCAGATATTTGTAGAATTTCTCCTTGGCCAATTTCAAATCACTGAAACGGTCGAGAAAAAGCCTGGAGAAATTGGCTTTCCAGAGCAAATTGGCATGCCCCCGATAGTTTATGTGAGTATACTCTTCTGAAAAGTATTCGAAGCCCCAGATATATCTATTGGTACATCTGTGCATTTCATCCAGAACATCATTGATATCATCAGAAGAGATGTGAACCAGAACTCCAGATGTGAAGACGAGGTCGAAAAACCCATCTCTGAAAGGGATATCGAAGGCCGAACCCTGGATTATATTTATAATTTTTGTTCTACTTTTGGATAATTCGACTGCATAAGATTGTAGTTCTATACCGTAGAGATTCCTAAACCCCATGTTTTGTAGCAATAATAATTGGCTACCGATGTTTGAGCCAACCTCCAAGACCTTCATGCCCTTGTCTAAGTCCCCGACAAAATTAGCATTCATTTCCGTGCGTATTATTCCATAGCTCTCTTTATACGATAGCTCCATTTCTTGTAGTGAAAGGGCATTTCGATCGGTATATTCCTTACCAAATTGGCTTACCCATTCTTGCATTTGTTTGGTATTCTTACTCATTTTCGGCTCGTTTTCCTACCTGCCGCTAAAATAGGGCTTCTACGCTTCCACACTCCATCAACCTTCTTAAATATTTCTGGGTTCCAGAACTTCTCAACTATGTCCCAGAATTGCCTTGGTGTATATCCTAAGAAATTTATGAAATCTTCCATTGCACGCTGGTCCAGTTTATGGTCGTGTTCCGCAATAAGTTTTTTAGCTTCTGATAAACTGAGCAATCCTTCTCGAACGCGCCGACTTGCGATGTCAGATGTTCTTTGAAATCCAAATTTAGGATATTTTAACCAGAGGTGAACCATATAAGCTATAGAATCTATCTGTTCGAAGTCCTCAATGCAACCTTCCCGCTTCCATTCATGAGATAAGTCTCTAAACCCGTATCTCTTTGCAATGCCAAAGTGTGTCATGCTGCTCCAAGGAGTGAAGAAACTCATAAAAATTGGATTAGGCTTTGCCACCTTCAATTCATCTTCTGTGGGGTTTATAATAGCATTGAGCTCTTTTCTTGATACGCCTCTTTGTAGCCAGAAATCGACGTTAATTGATTTAAATATGCGCAGTATGTCTTCAAGTGCGGAATGGCTTTCTTTGTCTGTAGTACCATACTCATAGGCTGAGTTCTCACCGAACACAACTAACGGTATCCCAAGTTTTATGGCCATCTTTAGTGGAACAGTATATATTGCTGCTTCTACAAACATTAAAGGATTGCCGAGTTCTTCAAATCCTATCCTCGTCACCCTTCTAAATAAATCTATACTTAGATCAAAAAGAATGCGGTCACACCCAAATACTTCGCCCAAGTTTAGAAGGTTATTTCTGCCAGCATTGGTCTTAGTAAATGGATCTCCTACTGTTACCAACAGAGGATTCATTCCCATTCGCTCTTTTATCATGTATGTTAAGAAATAGCTATCTTTCCCGTCGCTTACTGGAATAATGCAATCGTAATAACCATCCGTTCTCTTATTCCCTTCGCACAGTGTTCTTAGTTCTTGAAACCTC
>CAZWDF010000140.1:0-3700 GCA_964632335.1 uncultured Candidatus Saccharibacteria bacterium
TTCAGGAAAGAAGGGAAGATGAAAAATATAAAGAATTTAACGAAAATTATATTAATTATGTTCAGGGCTATAATTTCTTTGTAGATTTTGATGGCAAGGAAGATTTTGAAAAATGCTTTGCAGAAGCAAAAGAGTTCAAGAAAATATTAGATGAATATAAATTGCCCTATTATTGCCTGAATAGTTCATTCAAGGGCTTCCATTTCTGCATACAAGCCCAATATATGCCTGAAATAAAAATTTATGATTTAATAGGATTAATCCGAAATGTTATTTATAATATTAAAGGAGTTTATGATTTTTCCACTCTTGATGTTAGTATAACTGATTTAAAAAGAGTTTGTAAATGCCCTTATTCTTATGTTTGCGATAGTTCAATAGCACTTCCCCTTTCAGATGAACAATTTTTAAATTTCACTCCTGAAATGGTGAAAATGAATGAAGTTTTGCGAATAATAAGAATAAAAAATAGAGGATTGCTTGTCAGAAATTTAGAGAGAGGAGAAATACAACTTAAAGCAAGTGTTTTAAGATTTCTAAATGATTTCAAATAGAAAAAGCACACCTCTTTTGTAATCTAATCAAATGTCTTTTTGCTTTGCTTAATTTCTTTCCATACATCTTAATTTTCATCTCATATCGCTTTATCTTGACTTCTATTTTAACAATTTTCTGCTGTTGAAATTCTTGTTGAGTTGGTTCTGCTTTTGGTTGCTTTGGAGTTAATCTTCTTTTGAGTTCAGCTTCAAAATAATTCTTTCTTTCACAATAAACAATCATTCCTTTCATAATCTTTAAATGTTTTTTATTATGCCAAGTATGTCCTGCGTTGCCTTTAACCATTTGTTTAATATGTGCTAATTCGTGGCATAAAACACCAAAAGTATTCCAATCTTTATTAAGCAAAACTTTTCTTGGATAATAACTTGCTTTTGGTTTTCTTGAACCTGATGTCCAAGCAAGATAAACTTGTCCTAATTTAAAATGTTTTACTAATTTTAAAAAGATAATATCAGCTTCATTAATTGACATCTTCTTTTCAAATGCAGTTTTGAAAATTTCTTCCTCATTTTTATAATAAACCAAGTTTGTCATTTTAATTGCTTCTTTCTGCACTTTTTACAAAGCCAAAAATAACCTTCTACATTTACATCACTTTTCATCTTGGCTATTTTTAAGTCATCTGTATATTCTTCACAACCTTGACATTTTATTTTTTTGTTGTCTTGCATTTTGTTTGTTCTCCCTGCTTTCGCATTAATTTAATTGAGAGAAAGCAAGAGATGTTTGGTAAAAATAAAAGAAGAAAAATTAATTTCTCTTTCAATTTTGCTCTTGCCTTCTCACTACTATAAAGTAACATAGATTAAAATGTCTTTTTGCTTGTTTTCCCTTGTTAAATTTGAAAATTGGTTTATAAATCTAATAAGGAAACTAAAATCAAAAGTTTTAAAAAGGAAACACATCAAAAAAGTTGAATTTGTTTATAAAGAAAATAACCAAAAACTATAAAAAGTAGCAATTCTTTTGCTTCTTATGGCTAATAGTTTAGATGTTGCAGTAGAAGAAGAACCACAAAGATTTGGAAAATATGCTTTTGAAAATAATCCTAATATTAAAAATTTATCTGATTTTAGAAAGGCATTAATTTCTGCTTTTAATACAGATAGAGGAAGCCACGCAGAATTTAGTGAGCAAAATATTGTGAGATTGTTTGAAAGTAGAGCTGTCAAGGATTTGATAAAAGAAAATGTATCAGCAGAAGAATATGATAAATTATATGGAGATGGATATTTTGTAAAAAGAGAAGTTGTAGGAAAGAAAATTATAACTATTACAGAACCAAAAATATCAATTCATTCTCATACAAGGGCAGGGCATAAAATTAAGGCATATAATAAAGGATATAGAAGATGGACAAATGTTGAAATTAAATTCCTTCAAGTTAGAAAAGCAAGAAAATTATCACCTAAAAAAATTATAGGAGAATATAATACTCATTTCAAGACAAATTTAAGAACATCAAGTTCAATAAAAACAAAAGTTTTTAGAATATAGTCAAAAAGCCAAGCTTCGTATTGAGTTATGAAACCCAACAAGAGCTTTACCTATTATGAGTAGAACCACTTTAAATTGTTAAGCAGTTTCAAGTGGAAGCTCTTTTGGGTGAAAAGAGGTGAGATTATATCAGGTTCTTATCCTTTAAATATTTTATGGAATTTTATTTCATTACAAAAATGGATTTTTTTCTGCTTTCTTCTCCATTTTATACCAATTTTTTAACCATTTATCTTCTTGTTTTCTCTTTTTTTTGTTTTTTAATTTATATGCCATTTTATTTCATCATAAAAAAAGGTTCAAAGTAAATAGGCAAGTTTGTGAAAAAAGGATAAATTTCTCTCTCAACTCTTTTTTCAGGAATAAAAATTACTTTCCCACTTGGATAAGCTATTTCTTTGTCAGGTTTTGTAAAAGGTTCAATCCATAATCCTCTTTTTGTAACTTTCTTAACTCTTGCCATTCCTTCCTTGTATTCAACAATAGAACCTTTTTTATGCACTTTTTCCTGTATTCCTAATGTTCTTCTTGTTCCAACTCTTGAAATTTCTGTAATTGGTGGAAGTTTGCCTTTATATTTTTTTCTTAATCTTAAAATTTCCTGTTCTTTCCAATATGAAGCAGGAATTTTTGAGGATTTTTTAGAAATCTTATATGCCATCTTATAATCCTGCTTTTTTTAATTTGGAATAATAATTTTTATCTTCTTGTAAATGTGCTTTTGCTATTCCTTCTGTAAATTGCTTTTCTGTTGGACACTTTCCTGTTTTCTTTTTGTATGCTTGTATCTTTCTGAAATAAGGCAAATGTTCTCTTTCAATTTTTCGCCCAAGTTTCAGTTGATAACTCATTCTTTTACAATTTTAAGTTTTAATTTTAAAATTTTTACTTGCTTTTTTTTACCAAATTGTTTAGCAAAACTTTTCTCAATTCCTCTTTCTGTTTCTTTGAACTTTATAGCTTCTGCTTTTGTTCTAAAAAGTTTTTCTGCGTGAAATTTATGTCCTGTTCCAACCACTTTGTATGTCATTTTTTATTTACTCTCCTTTCAATTATTTTGCATAGGATTTTTTTCCTAAACTTCTTGTGCAAACTGCATAGGGATTAACTGCTGTGCCTTTTCTACTTACTTTCTTGACACATCTATCCCATTTTGCACTATGCACTTTCTTGCGTCTTTTTAATTTGTATGCCATTTTAATTATGTCCTCTTTCTCTTGCGACTTTCAAAGCAATTTTTGTTTTTTCTCTTGTTGTTAAATTATGAAATCTTGAATTATATTGTATATAAGCTTCATCATCTAATTCTTCATAAATAACTTGATAATGAAAAGCTTTACTTTTTGCTAAATTTGAATTTTTTATCTTGTATGCCATTATGATTACTCCTTTTTTAAGAATTTAATTGCTTTGTCTAATCTGACTTCTTTTTCATCTTCACTTAATTTATCCCAATTTTCAGGAACTTCAAAACCTTTATGTTCCATTCCTGCTTTTAACATTCTCAATTTCCATTCATTCTTTTCTTTTTTTCTCTATTGTAACTATATTTGAGTATGTAAAACAACCATTAAAATCAGTTTGTTTAAGTCTATAATAATTAAACCCTAATTCTGGATTTTTATCTATTAATATATATTCT
>CAZWDF010000141.1:0-3691 GCA_964632335.1 uncultured Candidatus Saccharibacteria bacterium
TTTTCGCTTTGAGCCTTGAGCTAAACTGATATTAACTTCAACTCTCATTTCCCCTTTTTCCATATCGGCGCCAGAAACATTGAGATACCTCAAAATCAATTGCAACTCCTCGGCAAATTTTCTTGCTTCTTTGGCTGAATTTAAATCGGGTTCCGTTACTAATTCCATCAATGGAATTCCGGCTCGATTAAAGTCAACCAAGGAATAGTCTGAAAGGGCGGGGTGAACTAATCTGCCGGTATCCTCTTCTAAATGAACTTCTCGAATCCTAATTTTTTTTCCATCAATTTCTAAAAACCCTTTCTTGCAGAGAGGCTGATACAATTGAGAAATCTGATAATTTTTAGGTAAATCTGGATAAAAATAGTTTTTTCTATCAAATTTTGAGTATTCAGGAATTTGACAATTCAGAGCCAGACCAGTTTTTATTGTTTTTCTTACTCCTTCCTTATTAATTACTGGCAACACTCCCGGGTGGCCCATACAAATAGGACAAACTAAAACGTTTGGATGGCACTCATTGGGGTCATTCAAACATGAACAAAACATTTTCGATTTCGTCTTCAATTCAATATGGCATTCTAAGCCAATTGTTGGTTGATATTCCATAAAATAACTAATTTCCAATTTCTTTCATAATTTCCACTCCGGAGCTTGTTCCAATAATGTCAGCGCCGGCATTTATTGCTTCTTTTGCATCAGAAAGTGTTCTGATTCCGCCGGCGGCTTTAATAAGAAGTCCGGGAGCGGCTTTTCGCATCAATTTTAGATGATAAAACTTTTCTTTTAATTCGCGATGTTCAAGGGGGTCTTTTTCAGTGGCAGTTTTAACACAAATGGCTCCAGCTTTTTTCACAATTTCTGAAGCTTTTATAATTTCCTCATCGGTTAAATAACCAGAGCCAATAATCACTTTTGTTGGCAAAATCTGGCAAATTTCTTTCAAATCTCTCAAAATTTTTTCCCATCTTTCATGTTTAACATCGGGAATTGAAATTACAACATCTAAGTTATTGGCTCCATCTCTCTTTGCTTTTTGACAAATTTGAACTCTTTTTTTATGCGGGCTATCCCCTATTGGTGGATCAACTAAACAAACCACTTTTATATCGGTTCCTTTTAATTCTTTTTTTACCAATTTCACCCATTCAGGATTAACACAAACTCCCCGAAAACCATATACTTTAGCTTCCTGACAAGTTTTAATAATGTCTTTTGCTGTAGCAGTAGGTTTTATATTTGTATGATCGATAATTTTAGCAATGTTCATAATTTTGATTTTATTTTTTCGAAAACTTCTTTAATGGATTTTTCTCCATCAATAATATAGATGTTTTTAAATTTTTTGGCGAACTTTAGATAGTTTTTAAAAACCTTTCTTAATTTATCTTCTTTCTCAAATAATTCTTTATGAAATCTCTCTTTTTTTATTCTTCTAATACAGGTTTTCGGGGAAACTTTCAAAAGAAAAGTGATATCAGGCAAAATAAATTTTTTGTTAATTTCCATTAGCCATTTTTCATCCTTAATTTCTGAATTTCCGTAAGCCAGTGTAGAAAGAACGTATCTCGTACAAATTACAGTTATTCTCCTTTTGAGCAAAGGAATTATTTCTTTTTCTAAGTGATGGGTTCTGTCAGCAGTAAATAAAAGTTGAAGACACTCGGGTGAACTTTTCCACTCCCCAACTATCTGGCTTTTAATTAAACCTCCAATTAAAGAAGAAGTTGGCTCGCCTGTTAAATAAGCCTTTTTATTTTTCCGTTTCAAATATTTAAGCAAAAGCTCAGCTTGAGTAGTCGTCCCCGAACCATCCAATCCCTCAAAAACAATAAATTTTCCTTTACATGGGTTTTTAGTCATATTTGTTTTTCTTTTTTCTTTGTTGTTACGCGACCGCCTTGCCATTGGCCGCGATAGAGATTTGATTTCCCTTTGGCTTCAAAAAACATAGTGTGGATTACTCTTGAACCCATTTCTAATTCAAATTCTTCATCTCGAAAATTATAGATTCCGGTAGTTAATTCTCCTTTATATCCTGGAGCGGTTTGGCCACCAAAAATATAAACACCTGAACGATAAAGAGTTGAACGAGGAGTAAATAAAGCTAAAAGATTTTCTGGCAAATTTAACTTTTCAACTGTTTTCATTAAATAATAAGTTCTCGGCCTAAGGAAAACTTTCTTTGATTTTTTATTATCAAATTTTGCTATAAGTTTAATTTTTGGCGTTTCTCTTTCTTCTACCCCTAAAAATCCTTTTCCTTTCACCTCATACAACTCCCCTATTCTGATATCAAAACCCGCCCCTTCCGGATTTTTTAATTCCCTTTCCGATAAATTTTCAACCAACCTCTTTTCCTTAACTAGCTTTAAAAGTTTTTTAACTCCTAAAATCATACCCCGTAGTGAAATTTCGAATGTAAAATTTCTTCGAAATTTTCAATTAACCCCGTAGGGGTTCGAAATTCTACTACGGGGCATAATTTAATTATTTTTTAAAATCCCACTCTTGGAAGAATCTTTTAATATATGGTCGCATATATTTTTTTCGCCCGTCAGCCATTTTTTTGCCTTTTTTTGTGTAAAACTTAAAAATTAGCTGATCGTCTAAAATTGTATGCATGGCGCTAATATTACCACCCCACGGCAAGGTAGAATTTCTTGGAATATTTGGATCCCAAAATTTCTTACCTACTCTACCAGAATAGACAAATTGTCGTGCTAACCCCAGCGCTCCCACGCCATCTATTTTATCGGCATCGTGAAAAATAAGAACTTCTATCGGCAACTTCTTTTTTAATAAATCCCCTCGTTCTTCATGTGTCATAATAATTTGCTTTATCAAACTAAATTTCTTTTCTGGGGCACCCGCTTTTTTAAGTATTGGACCTGCCAAATTCACAGAAAAATAGCTATGACCGCCCATGCCGTTTTTTAATTTTAAATGTCCCAAATCATGCAGCCAGGCTGCAGCAAACAATACCTCTATATCAACCTTCTGGTAGTCTTTAGCAAATATCAAACACCATTTAAAAACTACTTTAGCGTGCGCACTACCATGGTCAGGCTCGAGTTTCTTCAATAATGGATTAACAATTTTTATTAATTTTTTCTGCCAGAGTTTCATTTTCCTAAATTTTTTAAATTTTCTTGAAATTTCCTTTTTAGTTCGGCTTTCATTTCTTGGTGGAATCTTTCATTGTAGTTTTTGACAGAGGATAAAATCATCGGACAACTTTTTTCTTCCGGGCAAAAACCCACTATTCCACATTTTGGGACAATAAATTTATTTAAAAATCCCAAACCTTTTTTAGATAGGGCATTTTTAATTTGAGCTGTTTCTCTTAAGGTGTTTCTTCTCATTTCTTCTTCAGCAGTTGGACAAAGCCGCAAAGGATAGTAACCGGTTAAAAGATTATATAAATCGTATTCTTGTAAGATATCGATTTTTACTGCTCGGGGGATTAAGAAAATGGCTTCCCTGGGTTTAATTTTTAAATCAATTAAACTTTGATAACCCTCAAGAGCTACTAATGCCGTTGAAAGATACTCTGATAAAAGTTTTTTATTTTGTTTTATTGCTGGCGGGATAGAAAAAACTTCTTCAATTTCTTTGACTAATGCCTCATTGATTTTCTTTTGTTCAATTTGTTTTTTAAACTTTGCGAACTCTTTTGCCGTTCTTTTAA
>CAZWDF010000142.1:0-3679 GCA_964632335.1 uncultured Candidatus Saccharibacteria bacterium
CCCCCGTTATTATGTCAAGCTGGCTGGGTAGGTAGATAGGTAGACAGTGAGTAGATAGGTAGATAATAGCCCTTTTTAGCTACGAAAATGAGTAGATAGGTGGTCGTGGGTAGGTGAGTAGACGGTGGGTAGGTACTCGTGAGTATGTAAGTAGTCAGAGTAGGTGGATAGAGGGATAGGTGTTAGAAAACTTAACACCCCCTGTTATTTGGACTGGAAGTGGACAACTGGCACGCCAAAATGAGAACGGATGTGCTAATAATGGGTAGATGGGTAGAGAAAAGTTGGGTAGAGAGTTAGATAAATGTTAGTTGGGTTGTGGGTTAGAGTAGTGGTTAAGTTGTGGGTTAGAGAGTTAGAGGACTTGACTACATTCTCCAGAGGCCGGACGACTGGACGCGGGGATTTACCCAGCCGCGAGGGATAGGGACGTTAGGCAGGATGGTGGAACTATGGCAGGAGAAACAATAACTTTCGTCTGGATATCCGTCCATACAAACGAGTGGGGAGTCGCACTTGGGACAACTGGCTGGGAGATACTTGATAGCCCACCACCTGGGGCGATGCCAAACAGGGATAACGGGAGCGGGGGCTGGTGGAGCGGCGTCAGGTTCTTCGGTCTGGCAGACGGAGCAGGTACAGGCTATGCACTTCGGTTGTAGCTCACATCCGGTATCGGGCGGATGCTGCTCGCGGCGATATTGTATGGATGGGTTGAGCATGTGGGCGCGGGCTACGTCATAGTCGCGGCGGTGCCTGTCCATGATTATAGGATACGTGATGTATGCTAATTTGTCAAGGGGCAAGCCTTCCCCCCGGAGGGTCAGTCTGGAGGGAACGCTTGGAGGCAAAGTATGGGAACAAGGGGAGCGATGTCGGGTCGCTCTACTATGTATTATACATATCGTGCGTGTGTTTGTCAAGAGGTAGAACGAGCGTTCTACGAAAATGTTATAAATTCTTGACAGACTGTCAAGGAAAAATGCCGAAAACCGCTTGACAAGCTATACCTAGCGTGGTATGGTTAGAGTATGGAAGCTAAAACAGACAGATGGTGGAGGAACAGGGGACGGCTAAAGTGCCGTTATTGTGGCTCCACCCGACTGATGAAAAAAGGAATACTGCCCGAGGGTCAGCGTTACCTGTGCAAGAATTGTGGCAAGGTTAGCACTCGGCCCCACGGTAGACTTTAGGAGTTGTGACGTATGAAAAAAGAACAAGGGAAAAGTGTCGGTAAGACTATCAGTTTGAAACCATCGGACGCATTGTCGTCTACGTTCTTTGATTACGTCAAGTCCTGCAAGGACAACGATGAGTTCCCCGCCATAGCCGGACGCTCCACCAGAGAACATCTTAGGGTGAGTCACGGTGATACGGTGGAGCCTCTTCCGATGGCTGTTGAAAGCCTGCGACGGTATCACCAGTTGTCACAGGTAGAGACAATCCAGTACCTCACCAAAGAGACATTATCCCTTATCCTGTCCCATCCCACATCCAAAGAGTGCGTTGCCAGGTATGAGGACAGTTTAGACAAAGCCAAAAAGAACAGGGAATTTAAGGCGTTGCGGGAAAAGGGGGCTGGCTATAGCATTAACCGGAAGTCGGAACACGGTATGACCCTGTGGGCGTTCAGTGAGAAAGTAGCCGAGGGTCTGGAGGGGGTATCCCCGAAAGTCGGGATGTTCGTCAACCATGTTGTGCAGGTATTCATGTGCGGAGTTTTGCTTAGGTATCAGTACGCCTTTGAACCGGAACAGGTAGCAGAACTAAGGGATGAGTGGAACAGGGGATTGACCAGAATAGCCGTTTATAGCCATATTTTAGATTTTGACGTTTTGAGCGTAAATTATAACATTATGTAATTCGGTGTGCCCGTGTGCCCCTATTTATCTGTAGTAAGAGGGTATAAGGGGGGAAACCCCAAAAAATTATAAGGGAGGGTCAGAAAAATGGAAAACAAGGAACTGGTAGCAAAGGCAAAAAGGTTAAACACGGTGCTGGAGGCTCTACAGGACGTGGACGAGGGTCTGGAAGTGGCCGCAGGACAGCTCCTACTGCTCGGACAGCCGGACGCGGCATCTACCGAGCGGGAAATGCGGGAGGACTTAGTATTTCTCCAATCCCTGGCTGATGCTGAGTGCCACACCCTTGTTGGTCAGCTTGCTAGAACGACCAACGAGTTCGCTGATGCTCTGGAGAGCGATGAGACTAAGGAATTATACAGTCGGCGTTCTCTAAGGACGATGCGCGATGTCTAACGCAGTTCTAGTCGCCATCGCCTACGGGAATCACCACGATACAATGGACAGGGTGACGCTCGTCTACTCCTGCCCCAGGTGCCGCTACCACTACGGCGTGGCCTACGTCTCCCTTGACGAAGCCCCCGACTACGACTCCTGCCCCAACTGCGGTATGCGGGTCTGGGGGGAAAAGGCGGTGCGCTGTGGCTAGATTTAAGCAACACCGGCAGGCCGGGTACGATGAACTAATGAGTCGTGGTTTTGTCCACGTTGAGGCGATGGAATTTTCTAAACTACTGCGGCGTAACCCCACGATACGCTGGATGATGAAAAGCCGTGAGAAGCAGCTCAAATCGTTTGATAACAGGTTTGCTCGTAAGGTCTACTCCGGGGTGTGGAGTGCGGACGAGAGATATCAGCGTTTCAAGGATTATCTGTTCGGATGGTATAAGCGGCATGGTTTTCTGTCGCAGGGTAAGGCAAAGGGAAAACAGCCAAGATTGCGCAAGAACGCCCCCAATCCGTGGGTATGGTATCGTGCGGTGGAGCCTCATGTACCTGATAAACGCTACCGGAGTCCCTGGGAAGTAACTCAGGTCAAGCGTGGCAAGACCAAGTTCGATAGGGGGCAAATATTTATCCAGAAAGCTGAGAAGGGAGCGCAGAAGAGCGCGATACAGGGCTGGATAGACCAGCTCACTAAGTCAATAAGGCTGTACCCTGCGCAAAGGGCGCAGTTTGTGAAACAGAGGGCGAGTTTAAGGAGGATGCTATGACGAACAACGGTATGATCGCCTATAATTTAGCCCGCCGCAGGACGATACTGGTCAAGGACAGTAACAGGGTGCGCGACTTCTATACCGGGCGATTTCAGTCCCCTGCCCTGCTGGAAATGGGGTTGTTTGAACCCCTGCTCCAACCCCTGGCTGGGGCAATCAGGAAAGGGAGTGTCTGCGTTTGGGGGGCGTTCGCTTGACAAATTTAATTTGTTGTGATATGGTGTGGTTATGAGGGTAAGAAAATCGTCCAGCAAGGTTAAATGCCAGTATTGCGGTAGGCAGGCAATCAAAAATGGGGGTCAAAGGCGTTGGAAAAATGGGAGAATATACCGCGTTCAGCGTTATTTTTGCAACCGTTGTGGAAAGACTACGATGGGAGCTAGGAGGTACGAATGACCTTACGGCAGTTGATATCGCCTCGGATCCTGCTGCCTCTGGTAATCCTGATTAGCCTTGCTGTAGCTATCCCCGTACTAGCCTATACCTACCGTGCCCCTCTTGCTGTGACTAACAACGGAACCACGGCCTATACAATGCTACCCGTTTGGGTGAACTCCAGCAACTCATGGATGGCCTCTAATGGGTTCATGCGTTCGGATGCGATGGATACCCGGGTGCAGACTCTCGGTGGACTTAACAAACCGTGGATGGTAACGGATA
>CAZWDF010000143.1:0-3622 GCA_964632335.1 uncultured Candidatus Saccharibacteria bacterium
CCGGCCATTCACCGAAAGACAACCTTCCCGTAAAGAATCGCCCCCCAGATTCCTACAGCCACCAGGGCCTCGACGGCGATCAAGACAAACCAGCAGATTCTACGCACCAGCATCCTCCTTGCCAAGTACCTTGTAGCAGGTAGCAGGTAACAGGTAGCAGGTAACATCCTTGCTTTACCCTACCATGCCTCATCTCACTCGGCCTCACCAGACATAACCAGGCAGGACTAGACCTTTCCTTGTACCCTTACTTCGCTTTGTTTCGCCTCACTGCACCGCGCCGCTCTGCGCCAGGCCTCACATCGCCGCTCTGCGCCAGGCCTCACATCACAGGGCCTCACTCCACCACATACCCTTGTCTTACCTTGCCTTACCCGGCCTCTCCAATCCTCGCCCCTCCATACCACGCAGCGCCTAGTGTTATCCCTGCGCCAGTGCCTTGACCTTCAGTTCCTTCGCCATGAAACCCCCGTTTCTACCGCCCGTTTCACGGGCGGCCAAGGGCTTCGCCCCTGGACCCCAGGAAGGGCAAAGGGTAAAAGAATGAAGTGCAAAGTGTTATTTCGAGTCCACGGAAACCCGGAAGCCGTAGTTGATGCTCCGGTTGCCCGGCGAGAGCCCGGAGCGGTACGCGGATCGGCAGAACTTCGGATAGTTGCTCCAACTGCCGCCGCGCAGAACACGGTACGTGCCGGTAGCCGGTCCCGCGGGATCTTGATTCTTCGCATTTGTATAGGAAGCGGCATACCGGTCGCTACACCACTCCCAGACGTTCCCGTGCATGTCGTAAAGCCCAAAGACGTTGGGCTTCTTGCCGCCTGCCGGGTGCGTCTTGCTGCCGCTGTTCTGGTCGTACCATGCGTAATCGCCCAGGTCCGCGTCATTGTCCCCATAGCAAAACCGGGTCTTGCTGCCTGCCCGGCAGGCGTATTCCCACTGGGCCTCCGTCGGCAGGGATGCCGTCTTGCCCGTCTTTTGCGAGAGCCTCCTGCAAAACTCCACGGCATCACCCCAGGAGACGCCGTCCACCGGGTTCAGCGCACCCTTGAACCTGCTGGGGTTCCTTCCCATTAGGGCTTCGTACTGGTCTTGCGTCACCTCGAAGACGCCCATGTAGAACGGCTTGCTGATCGTCACTTCGTGCTGGGGGCCTTCGTCGCTATTGCGGTCCTTTTCATCCTCCGGGCTGCCCATCATGAACTTTCCGGCCGGGATCAGGGCCAGCCTCATGCCCACCCCGCCGCCAAGGTCCAACGTCAATTCCCCGGGCTGCGGCCCTGCCGGTTTGGAGCTTGCCGGCTGGGAGAGGTACTTCTCTATCTTGGCCTTCAACGCCAGCGCGACGGGGTCGGCCGGTCGGATGGCCAGGGCCTTCTCAACGGCGTCCAATGCCTTCTGAAGCTCGGTACGCCCCGCGGAAGACGTCGCCGATGGCCCACCCCACGGGGATGAAAACGGACGGTTCGCCTCCTCCAGCCACTTGCGGTACGCCGCCGGTTGCGCCACATCTGGCGCGTCCGCCGTGCCCGAGTCCACGGCAACGCGAAAGCCCACAGGCGGGGGGTAGTTGCCGCTACGGAGCCCCGGGTCGCCCCAGAGCCGCGTGGCCGAGCGGCAGTGCCCCGCCCTCTGCCCAATGCTCCCGCCGCGGACGACTCGGCGACCGCCCGTTTCCGGGCCTTGGGGGTCCGGCTTGCTCAGGTTAGCCGGGTAAGGCCCGTACCAGTCGGCGCACCATTCGAACACGTTGCCGTACATGTCATAGAGCCCCCAGGCGTTGGGCTTCTTCTGACCCGCCGGATGCGTGGTCTTCCCGGCGTTGCCATCGAACCAGGCGTAGTCGCCAAGGGCGGAAGCGTCCTCGCCGAAGTAGTAAGCCGTCTTACTCCCGGCCCGGCAGGCATACTCCCACTCAGCCTCGGTGGGCAGGCGGATCTCCTTGCCGGTCTTCTGAGATGCCTTCTTGCAGAACGCCGCGGCATTGTCCCACGACACGCCGGGGCCGCGGCCCTCCACGGGGTTGCCCTTGCCATTGTACTTGCTGCCGCTGCTGCCCATGACGGTCTCGTACTGCTCCTGGGTCACCTCGTATACGCCCATGTAGAACGGCTTGGTGATCGTCACTTCGTGCTGCGGGCCTTCGTTGTCTAAACGTTCCTTTTCGCCGTCGGGCGAGCCCATCACAAACTTGCCGGCGGGGATCAGCGCCAGCTTCATGCTCACGCCGCCGCCCAGGTCCAACGTCAACGCCCCCCCCGGCGGCGGCTTGGGCTCTTGAGCGAGGTGCCCGGCTATGTCCCTGCTCAACTCCAACGCGTCGGGGCTGCCGGGTTGGATGGCCAGGGCCTGGACGATCCGCGAGTTGGCGTCGGCATACCTGTTGCTGCCAAGGAGCGACCGGGCCTCGTTCAGGTGCGCCGTGAACGTGGAATGGGCCGCCACGGCGAACTTGTCGCCCACGGCGATGTACCGCGGGTCTTCGGGGAAGATGTTCCTGGCCTTGGCCAGGGCCTGGCCTGCGGCTTCCAGATCGTCGCGGGCCAGGCAGTCCTTCGCGGCGGCCAACGCAGCGGTGAACTCCCTCTCCCGCCCGGTTCTCAAACGGGCCGCCGCCAACTCGTCGCACAGGGCGATGTGCCGCGGGTCGTTGGGGGAGGAGATGTTCCTGGCCTTGGCAAGGGCCTGGCCTGCGGCTTCCAGATCGTCGCGGGCCAGGCAGTCCTTCGCGGTGGCCAGCGCGGCGACGAACGCCTTCTCCCGCTCCGCTCTCAAGCGGGCCTCCGCTAACTCGCCGCGCAGGGCGATGTGCCGCGAGTCTTCGGGGAATATCTCCCTGGCCTTGACCAGCGCCTGGTCTGCTCCTTTCAGATCGTCGCGGGCCAGGCAGGTCCGCGCGGCGGCCAGCGTGTCGGCGAACTGCATCTCGCGCTGAGTCCTCAAGCGGGCCGCCGCCAACTCGTCGCCCAGGGCGATGTGCCGCGGGTCCTTGGGGGAGATCTCCCCGGCCTTGGTCAGCGCCTGGTCTGCTCCTTGCCAATCCTCGCGGGCCAGGCAGGCTTTCGCGGCGGCCAGCGCGTCGGTGAACTGCATCTCCCGTTCGTGCCGGGTCCACCAGTTGGACAGCACGAGGAACACCAGCAGGCCCGCCACCACCACGCCTGCCGAGCCCACGACGATGCCGATCATCCGTTTGTGCTTCTTTTCGGCCAGGGCCTCCGCCGCCCGGTCGATCTTGTGGATGATGTGGCGGGCGGCCTTGGCCGCGATGCCGAAGTCGGCCGCCTCCGCCACCAGCAGACGCTCTTCCTGCGGGTCGAGCTTCCACTTGCCCAGGTGTGCCCAGACGCGGGCCTCGAACAACTGGCGGGCCGGGTCCTCCGCTTTCGCCGGAGGGGGGGCTTCCGGCAGAACAGGCCGGGCCGCGGCGGCGGGCGCGGGCGCTGCCGGCTGGGCAATTTGCGGCAGAACGGGCAGGGCGGCGGCGTCCGCAACAGGCATCAGGACGGGCGGCACCGGCCGGGCAGCCGCCGGCTGGGCAATTTGCGGCAGAACGGGCGCGGGCGCCTTCGGGCCGTCCGCAACAGTCGCCAGGACGGGCACGCCGATCGCCGCGGCCAGCCTC
>CAZWDF010000144.1:0-3605 GCA_964632335.1 uncultured Candidatus Saccharibacteria bacterium
GCCTATTCTTCTTTCGCGCGAATAAAAATCAGCTAAGGCTAAATCTAAATCTTTCCTAGTGGATAAGGGTCGATCCGATGCTGAATGGCGCACAGCAGCCGCTGAGTATATCCAAGCAAAGGCAGATGCAGATGCAGCATCGGTGACCTTAAAGGCCGCACAGGAGCGCATAATCGAACTGGCAGGGGGTCAGTCAGCCAAGGGCTTCGGCGTACAAGTCATCAAGACAGAGCGCAAAGGAGTGGTCAAGTATTCTGAGGTGGTCAAGGAGCTGCTGCCAAATACGGATTTAACGCTCTGGCAGGGTGAACCAACCGTTTTCTTTTCCGTTAAAGTATCGGAGTAATTATGCTCGTACTTAGCCGCAACAATGGAGAGTCTATTCAGATAGGCGAAAACATTACCGTAACCGTTCTGGAAGCAGACCGCAAGCAAGCCAAAGTTGGGATTGATGCCCCCAAAAATCTGCAAATAAAGCGAACCAATAACAAGCGCAAGGAGGTAGACAATGAACAAAAGTTATCTTGACCCCTGCATTATCACCAAGGACTGCATCACCTATACCAACCGCCAGCGGATCCGTAATTACCGCGAAAAGCTGGACTTTTGGATGGAAAACGCATTACCCGAAGCCGAGGTTATTACCGTTAAGGCAGAAACCCCAGCCAAGCAAATCGCAAACAATATCAGCCGAATCCTGCGTATAGGGACTAGGAAGTGAGCGAAAACCATTCTCTACAAGGAGTAATCGCATGATTTACGCAACAGTCATTGGTCGCATCGGAAAGGATGCGACTGTCCGATACACCCAGAAGGGCGACTCTGTTACCGGGTTTTCCGTGGCATCCGATTCTGGCTATGGTGAAAACAAGAAAACAGCCTGGGTCAACTGCTCTATCTGGGGCAAGCGAGGCGAAAAGCTATCTGAGTACCTGACCAAAGGCCAGCAAGTGACCGCAATCGGTGAGCTGACCGAAGAAGAATACAACGGGAAAGTGTCGCTAAAGCTAAATATAACTGAAATTGTTATGCAAGGTGGAAAGAAAGACGGAACCCAGAAGCCTTCCGAGCCAAAGCCAGAGTCATTTGATACTGACGCATTTGATGACAATATGCCGTTCTGACCTACTATAAGCCCCGCTTCGGCGGGGTTTATATTTTAGGCTCTGTAAGGTTATTTTACAGCAGCCCGATTCTCTTCCCGTACTTTTGCACGGCAATCACGCTCAAAGTGATTCTTGGTAATCTCATCTCGATATAAACCCATAATCTCGCGCATGGCTGCGAATATTTCAGGCTGAGTATTAGGAATCGGCGGCAGCGGGGTCGGCGGAGCCTGGTCGCATACGGACTCCGAGCGCGGAGTTAGCGTCGTCACGGGCTTCCCGAAGCTCGCGCAGGATGGAAGGGTCAACAGGGCGGCAGTCGCTAGGAACCACCACAGTACGGATTCGTTCGGAACTTTCATCAGAATAGCCTCGGTTTGCGGTCAGTTCAGCGGCCACAGCACCGGCGGTAGCCGCAGCGATGTCCTCTATTTTCAGGTCACGCTTGTCCTCGATGGACTCTATCTTTGCAGATGCCTTGCCATTGGCAGCAGCGCAGGCGTTACGGGCATTTCTACCGCCAACCCAGTATGCCCCCAGCCCGTAAGCAATCAGCGCCACAAGGCCAATCATGCGCAAATATGGCCTAATAGGATCAAGCAGCCCAATGGTCATTTTTTGACCAATGTACGCATCCGAGCCAGAGCAAGGGTGGCAGAGACCACAATTGAAAGCACGCCAAAGTACTTTTCACCGATAAGCGGCTGAAGCAGGCTGATTTGCATTTCCACAACGCCAATAATTACCCAAAATGCGGCAACCCACATAGTCGCGGACTTCTTGGCACTGCTCAAAAATTCGACAACTTTTTGCTTGATGCTCATGGCTTACTCCTTAAACAGCTAACTATTAGTTGCTTTTCCAATGGCTCAACACAAAGCCGACAATGGCTGATATGCCAGAAATCATGCTCATTCCAAACCAAAGCCCACCTTTTGACTTGTTAGCCAACGCCAGCAGCTCTTCAAGCTGGCGTTCCATCTTATCGACCTTACGATCCATGTCCTGCACGCGCTGCCACAGAACCCCATACTTTATAAGGTCAATACCACTATCATCCGCCATGTCAGAACACTCCAACATTTAGATGCCCTGGCCGGGCGTGACGTAAACAGTGGTTGCAGCAGATGCTAGACCGCTGAAGAAGGTGTCCTTGTTAAAACGCAAGATTTCAACAGCGCCAGGCACAAGCACGATGGCATCCGAAGGCGTGCCAGCCACAGGAGCAACAGCAGCAGCCTCAGCCAGCGTAGCAGTCGGGCCGGTTCCCAAAAACACGGTGTTCGCGCCTGAGTTCACAAAGCGGTACTGTCCTGTGTTCTGAGGATCAAACTTAACATAGACGGGAGCCTGAACGCCAGTGGACGCAGTTCCTGCGGCAGCGACGACAACGGTCTTGCCAAGCGGGGTAAATGCAATTTGCGAATTAGTTGACATTTTTGACTCCTTGTGCAGCAGTTGCTGCTTTGTATGCTGCGATCACGTCAGCGGTGTGGGTGGCAGCGCAGATGGCTTGGACACGGGCGTCTTCTGCGCTGTAGTCGCTGCCTGGGGCGACAATGTGGCGGTGGAATTTGCTGCTGATTTCAACGCCATCTTCTTTGATAGCGGTCTTGGTGCGAACTTGCACTACGCCAGATTCGACCACTTCAATGCGGTCAGCGGAAACAATTTTTTCGAGAGCCATTTTAATAATCCAATCAAAATCAAATTCCGGTGTTCCGCACCGGCACGGTTAATTTGGGCCAAGTCGTCTTGGGTCGTCTGCCAAATAAAGGCCACCATCGTAACCCGTGACAACTTCTGCTTCATCTTCTATTGCGCCTTCGGGCAACGGGAATCTGGTGTCCCATTCACCAATGTTGATGACTTTACCGTCTTTGTCTTTGATGATTTTCATTTTGCTGTCCATCCTACGTTGCCAGAACCAGAAGTTTTTACATACAGCGTGGTGCTGGTGCTTCCGTCAGTGCGGGTGTACAAAGACCCAACAGATCCGCTTATAGCCCCTTCTGGTGAACCAATACCAGTTCCCCACTGTCCCAAAGGCAGTTGTTCAAATTGAAGGCTGCTTTTCAACTTTATATTTCCTTCAAAAATGTACTGGTTAAATGCAATCGGGTTGTACAGCGGGTCCATTGCTGCGGAAAGAAATGGACTGCCGATAATGGTCGGATTTGATAAACCGCGCAGTTGTGCGTTTGCACCAATCCCCGAGTTGAAAGCGCAATTGATAAAAGTCAACGATTCAATTTTTCCAACAAACGTGTTTGGGTTGTTGTTATAACTGCTAGTCAATATTCCAAAG
Source organism: uncultured Candidatus Saccharibacteria bacterium (assembly GCA_964632335.1). Lineage (GTDB taxonomy): Bacteria > Patescibacteriota > Minisyncoccia > Minisyncoccales > CAZWDF01 > CAZWDF01. The sequence goes on from CAZWDF010000144.1 coordinate 3,415, forward strand.
CTGTCATTGTCTTCCGAATAGCAGCCTATGAAAGTCAATCTTTCCAAGAAAATTGGCTGGGCGTATCCTGCTGGGTCAAAATAGACAATTGAGTAACCAGTTCCAGTATTTCCTTGAGAAAGGCAGTTCATGAAAATTGAACCGCTACCATCGTAAATACTAAATCCGTTTCCATCGTTGTACGAGCATTC
>CAZWDF010000145.1:0-3588 GCA_964632335.1 uncultured Candidatus Saccharibacteria bacterium
CCGCTGCTGGACGAGAACCGCTTCAGCTACGCCCTGAACAGCCTGGGCTTTGACTACCTCAAGGAGATCAAGAGTGAGCAGGGCCTGAAGGAGGCCGCGCAGGACTTCGGCGTGCACGCCAAGAAGGAGCTGTGGAAGCTGCCGGCCATGCACGTGGGCGAGTACGCGGAGCAGGACGCGGCGCTCACGCTCAAGCTCTGGCACCACTTCAAGGCTTTGATCAAGAAGGACGAGGTCGAGTCCATCTTCAACCTGGAGACCGAGGTGCTGCCGGTGCTGGTGGACACCACGCTCAAGGGCGTGCGCTTTGACCGCCTGCGTTGCGAGCACGAGATGACGGTGATGCGCTCCAAGGAGTTCGAAATCCTCAACTACCTCAAAGAGCAGGCCGGCATGAAGGTGGACATCTGGGCGGCGCAGTCCATTGCGGCCGCCTTTGACCGCCTGGGGGTTCAATACCCACGGACCGCGGCCGGCGCGCCGAGCTTCACCAAGAGCTTTCTGGACACGCACGAGCACCCCATGGCCAAGATGATCCTGGAGGCCCGGGAGCTGAACAAGACCCACGGCACGTTCCTGGAGCCCTACCTGAAGCACAGCGCCAAAGACGGGCGCATTCACACCCATTTCAACCAGATGCGCAACGACGACGGCGGCACGGTCACCGGGCGCCTGTCAGCGAGCAACCCGAACCTCCAGCAGGTGCCCGCGCGCCACGAATTGATCGGCCCGCTGGTCAGGGGCTTGTTCCTGCCGGAGGAGGGCGACCTTTGGGCGGCAAACGACTTCTCCTCGCAGGAGCCGCGCTTGTTGGTGCACTATGCCACGCTCTTGGACCTGCCGGGGGCTGAGAAGATGGCCAATGCGTACAGGGAAAACCCCGACACGGACTTCCACCAGATGGTCGCCGACCTGGCCGGCATCAAGCGCAAGGCTGCCAAGACGATCGGCCTGGGCCTGATGTACGGCATGGGCAAGAACAAGCTGGCCGGCAGCCTGGAGCTGCCGCTGGACGAGGCCAGCGAGCTGATCGCCACCTTCCATAGCAAGGTCCCCTTCCTCAAGGGCACCGTGGACGCGGTCATGAAGCGCATTGAGCACCCGGCCTCTGGCGGCTCCATTCGCACGCTGCTGGGCAGGCGCTGCCGCTTCCCGCTGTGGGAGCCGGTGGAGTGGGGCGTCAACAAGGCGCTGCCGCGCGAGCAGGCAGTCATTGAATACGGCTCACGGATCAAGCGGGCGGGCACCTACAAGGGCCTGAACCGTCTCATCCAGGGGTCGGCCGCTGACCAGACCAAGGCGGGCATGGTGGCGCTGCACAAGGCGGGCTTTAAGCTGCTGCTCCAAGTGCACGACGAGATCGCCCTGTCGGTCAAGGACAAGGCAGAAGCACGTGAGGCCGCGGACATCATGGCCAACGCCGTGCGCCTAGAAGTTCCGTCTCGTGTCGACGTAGAGGTTGGCACGAGCTGGGGCACCGCTGCATAATCGAGGTGAGGTAATGCAGTTGCCTCGATTGGTCTCCATTTGGCCAGGGCTCGTCCCTGGCCTCTTTTTCAGAGAAAGAAGAATTCATGGGTACGTACGTTAAGAACAAGGTCGTTCCAGCCTATCCCGAGCCCTATGTGCGCAAGCGCAAACGCGGCCGTCCGAAGAAGAACGGGAGGCCCAAGAAGGACCGCTGGCCAGAGCTTCGGTCCTCTCCATCCAAGCGCGCCGGCTCACGGTTCAGGTCTGTCTCTGCGCCTGAGGACGTGTTCTACATGATCGGAGAGATGGCCCTGTTCTACAAGAAGACCAAGAGCGAAATCTTGCGAGAACTCATCAAGCCCGCCTTCGAGAAAGCCTACAAAGAATCGCTGACCCTTCAACGCATTGCAGCCAACAAACAGAAAGACCAAGATGAAGTACAAGACGGAGATGACGCTCCCCGTAGAACTCACTTTTGAGATACTGGAGCCAATGGAGGTTGATGGAACTGAGCTGCCTGCGCAGTTGGACATCACCAAGATACTGCTGACCATCACAGGGCCCGGGGGCAAGCCGCGGCAGGTGGACATCACCAAGACGATGACAGAGGAGCAGATGTTCCTGCTGGAAGACGAGATCGTGGAGCACTTCACAAATGAGAACCCCTGAGTTCCTCCGTTACCTGGCGGACTTCCCGAGCTACGAGACTATCGCGCCACTGCTTCTGGAGGCAGCGCAGACCCTTGAAGATCAGAGGCTGTGGCGTGAAGGATGGTTACGCGCAGAAAAAAGAGTTGAGGAGTTGACAGAGGAATTGAAGCTGCTAAGATAGGGGCTCATCAACAGAAAGGAGAAAGAAGATGGACGAGAAAAAACTCACTCGATCCGAGGAGACGTTCAAGCGTCTCTCGGCCTCTGGTAGGTACGTGAGTACCGGCAAGGTACTCATTGGCGTGGCTCACTGCCCACGGCCCAGGGACATGACCCACAATGAGCTGTTCATACAGGACATCATCCTGGGCACGCGCCGTTGGCACGTGACTACCTCGTGGATGTGCTACGTCGCGGTGCTGGCGGTGATGGCTGTCGTGTTCTTCGCCTTCGGGTTGCTCAAATGAAAAAGCGCAGCAAGTACCGCCCCAGGCCTGTCCTTCAAAACCCACTGGAGTTCGTGCTGTCAGGCTTAAAACCTGTGCGCGATCTGCCAGGCGTGTACCTGGAGGTTCAGATCAAGAACAGGCAAGCGCTTGAGCAACTGCGCAAGGGTGACGCCACCAAGCGCGACATTGACCTGCTCATCGGCGCATTCAACATCACCGAGGCCTTGGCCATCCTTGGCCTGGGCTATGACTGGTTATCAGAGATTAACGAGGCCCAGACTGCGCTGCTGGAGTTAGCGCGCAAGGGCGTCGAAAGGAACATGCGGTTCGTCATGACGGCCAAGCAGTGGGAGTCACTGAAGCTGGTGATGGACTTGCATGAGGAGCAGTTGGCGCAGGCCACTGTCCATGACATCGAGAAGGCGCACAACTTCGTCCAAAGGGTCATCTCTCAGGGCAAGGCACGTGCAATCATTGAAAGCAGAAAGGAAACATCATGACCACCAGAATCACCGTCACCACCAAGATTCGAGAGCACTTCCGCAGGTATCCCACTGCAAACGTCAAGGACGCTGCGCAGAAGTTCAACCAGCCCGTCTCGCGCATCTACAAGCTGCGCAAGGAAGTGCAGGAGGCCAACGTCGCTGCTGCACAGCGTACGGACGACATCCCGCTGCGCATCGAGATGCTCGACGGCCCGCAAGACGCCGGTGTTACCTGGACCGCACCTTCCACTGAGGCGGAGCCGTCCGGAGGAGAAATTGAACAGGTGCTACGTGAGCGCGGGGACCGATATGGGCCCTTTGAAAACCACGCCAAGATTACCCAGATGCTGAAAGACGTCATGCGCTCTGAGCCGGGCTGGGGCAGGCTGACCTATCCGCAGCGGGAGGCCCTGGAAATGGTGGCCCACAAGATCGGACGCATGCTTAACGGCGACCCCGACTACGACGACTCGTGGGTGGATATCGCGGGCTACGCTAAGCTGGTGGCTGATCGTCTGTAAGGCAAACTGCGG
>CAZWDF010000146.1:0-1942 GCA_964632335.1 uncultured Candidatus Saccharibacteria bacterium
ATATTAAATAGCTTTAAGGCATTTAATAAGTAATGGGTTGAATATTTGCCACCGAATAGCATCTTTTTGTCTTGATAGTCTTGCTTTATGGCTGTCGGATAGCTGTAAGACTGCGAAGCCTCTACGAATTTACATAAAACTCTCTTGGCTTCTTCTGTCTTGGCTTCCAGTAAGCAAATATTAGCATTATCCATAAAGAACAGGTGTTCTTTCTTACTGGCTTCTGCCCAGCTTATCGGTTCAGACGCATAAGACTTGAAAGAGCTTAAAGCCTTTATTACTTTAGGCTCTATCTTGTCGCTGAATTGTTTTATTGGCTGTAATGCCTCTTCAGTCGTTTTACTTTCTATATTTATGTTTTCATTTTCCATTTTTGAACCTCTTTTATACTAATTGCTTAAATGCTTCATTCCATTTACCTATATGTAAATTTAAACAGAAATTTACGCTGAAATAATCAATAGAACTATCTGAATGGTTATAGTTATATTGATTTACTACTTCAACAACTCTTCTAAATAGTTTATGTCCTGCTTCGGTTAAAAAAATGCCGTTATTCCAGTCTTTAGGATTAAACTCTTTATCACAAGTGTATTGGTTTAACTGGTGATAGCGTTCTTGTTGTCTTGCCTTTATGTCTTCTGGTTTATAGCCAGAGCCAATATTAAAGAAGGCTTCTTCTGGAATTTCAGAATAATCTTTAATCACCTTAAACGGAGCTTCCATTAAAGCGACTTTAATACTTGAGCCTCCAGAATAATCTGACTTCTGAACGGAGAATTTACAAGAAGGATTTTCTTGCTTTAATTGTTCTCTTATTCTTCTTGCTATCTCCTTCGTGCCTAAACTTATCTTCTCGCTAACTGATAAAGTTAAGAGAGCTGACATTTTAAATCAGCTCCTTACTTTTTGTTAAGATTTTTGTATTTATTTCACCATTAACAAAAAAAAGTTTAGGCGAATGTTCAGCTTGTCTTCCAGTTCTTAATAAAGAAGCCAGAACAACATCTGGAAGATATAATTCTTCTCCAGTCTTAAAGAAAACGCTCACGCTTCCTCTATTATCTAATAAAACTTTTTGTATTGGGCTTAAAGCCTTTAATTCGGTTTCTATTTTACTAATTTTTTTGTTTTCAGTCATTTTCTTTCACCTATCTATTTAATATCAGCCTTTATTTATAAATGCTTCGCTAATCTGTATGGTTTAGCATATAATTTCACTATTGCTAATAAGTAAGAGCGTAAAACTTGGGCGATAGAGTGCGATTTTGTGTTTTAAGGCTGATTTAATTGTTTTCTATTGTAAATAATAGGTTTTCCATAAGAAATAAGGGTTATTTGTTTGCTATTGTAAATAAATCAAGAGTTCCATAAGAAATGAAGGGGTAATTGTTGTCTATTGACAATAATTGGCTGATTTCTCTTCTATTGACAATAAATCATTTAATTTCTATTGAAAAGAACTATAATTGATTACTATTGTAATTAATTGGCTGATTTAGGCTGATTTCTTTACTATTGTAAGTAAATCAATTGTTTTCTATTGTAATTAAAGGTTTAATGGCTTCTATTGACAATAATAGGCTGTCTTGAGGCTCTGGGCTGGTTTATTGGCTGTCTGGCTCTGGAGCTGGGCTTCTTGGCTCAATAATAGGCTCTTATAGGGCTTGAAGGCTGAAAGATGCCAGAGTTTAGCCTCTTTACTTGGTTTAGGTAGGGTATAGCTTACTTTTAGGCTGTTTAATAGCGTTTGTTTAGTGTTTTGCTATGGTATTACTGGGCTTTTTGCCTTTAGTATAAGTATAAGTATTATTTATTGATGCCTTTAGGCTTTCTTTACTCTATTGTAATCAATTAAGATTAAAATATTTAAGATTTTAATCGCTGTTAGCTTGTTTTGTGATAGTAAAGGCTTATTTATTATCTAAAGTTGGACTTGAAG
>CAZWDF010000146.1:2042-3555 GCA_964632335.1 uncultured Candidatus Saccharibacteria bacterium
GGGTTAGACTGGTGGCTGGAAAAGAGGCTTAAATTTTCTCTACTTTTTCTTCTAATTTTTTTACTGCCATAACTAAATTATTAACACCAGAGCTTAAATTCCTAATAGCTTCAATATGAGAAACTAAATTCTGGGCGAAGGCTTCTTGATTATTACTGACTTGTAAAATATGGGTTGCTAATTGGCTATTTGTTGGTGGGTTATTATTAATTATGTCCTGAACGAATTTAGAATATCGGCTGGCATCTTCAGGAGCATAGTTTCTATGTCCTAATTCCATTCCTAACGGTTCAGAAGCATCTACCCAAGCTCTTAGCTTACCATTAATAATAACCTTTAGTAAATTGCCTTGTCTTAAACAGCGTTCAGCTATTGCATCTTTTAGCTTAACATAGTGCTGGCTTCTAATAGTAAATTGTGGAGCTTCATCTATGACAAACTTAAAGTTTAATTTCTTTTCAATATAGCTGTGTAATTCCAGAACATCATTAAGAGCTTGCAAGAAGCAATCATAAGCGTCTGAACCTAAATAATGTTTTTTATTGATATATATTATTGAGTTAGCAAAAGTCTGGATTAAAAAGCTATCATGCTCAAACATCTTGTAAGTTACATTTCCCCATTTGACTTCCTTCCTGAACTGAAATTCCTTTAAGCTAGTTAATTGGTTTTCTCGGCTCTCCCACCAGACTGGCTTATTAATTAATTTCAATATGAACGATATATTATGTAACTGGAGGGTTTGTGCCATTTCAGATACCCCACTCTGATTTTGGCACTGCATAGGAAATGAAGGTAGAATTTTCCAGACTGGGAAGATATTTTCTACTAACTTTTTGTCTTTCAAATCTGCTAAAAATCGGTATAGAGAGCGTCTGGGGATATTTGTTAAAGAAACTAACTCTTCAATTCTTAACCCTTCTTTCCTCTGGAGCAAAATATTAAGAACTCTTTTCTGTTTTATAGTGATTGTGCCAAAATTTTTGGCACAGTTTGGCACAAAATTTGGCACTTTAATTTCCATAATGCAAAGTATTTGATTTTATCGCGGTTTCTATACCTTCCTCTATTAGCATTCGTAGAATTTCTTTTTGTTTTGCAGTTATAGCCATAAAGCTTTTATGTCAGTATTGTAATTAATAGTTACAAGGGAAGGCTAGTTGCCGACATATACTCAACCCATGCCTTCCCAGTTGCCATGTTTCCTCTTGAGCGAACCCTAATTTTGAAACTTGTTAATAAGCTATTGTTTCTTTAAGAAAATTATTTCAATACTGCAAGAAGAACATCTTAATCTGGGCTTCCTAATTCTTGCCATAGCCTTTACTTTGATTGGCTTGCCACACTTGATACAATTAACACTATTGTATTTTTGAAGTGTCATGTTTCCTTTGCAGATTAGCAATATGGTTATGTTTATTCTTATGACAGGCTTTACATAAAGTAATACAATTATACGAAGCAAATTCCTCACCACCCTCACAAATTGGTTTTAAGTGATGAACGACTAAAT
>CAZWDF010000147.1:0-3510 GCA_964632335.1 uncultured Candidatus Saccharibacteria bacterium
TACTTCGAGGACGTGTTCAACGGCAACGGCGGCATCGTGTCGCAGCTCATCGACTTCAACTTCCCCAACGCCCAAGACCTACGTCCCAGCCTGCGCTTCGGTGAAGTCTCCTCTGTGGACATCAAGGCTATGGCGAGCGGGTTCGCTACTCTCGTGCAGGCCGGGATGCCGATGGGCGAGGAGATATGGGAGTGGGTACGCGAACAACTCGGACTGCCCGAGGCCAAGGAAGTCCCTCAGCCGCCCGCTCCTGAGCCGCCGACCACTCCCGAGCCGCCCGTTCCCGCATCCGGACCTCCAGAAGAGGAGGCACCCGAGGGCGCGACCGCCTCGGAGACGCTGGCCCGGCGCAGCCCTCGCGGTCTGGAGTGCTACGTCGACCTCGCGGACGTCGCGCTGCGCTTCGATGGCGCGAAGCAGGCACTCGCCGCAGCCACCAAGGCGACACGCGATGCTCTGAACAAGGAGCTAGTGAAGCGGGCCGTCGAGGCAGCGGCCAACGGCAAGGCGGCCGACTTCGCCCAGAGCCGCCCACCGATGCTCGACAGGCTGGCGGCGCAGGTGAAAGCCGTGATGCTGGACTACTACAAGGCGGGACGCGCTCAGGTATCCGACGAACTCAAGCGGCAGAAGGCTGGGAAGCCCGTAGTCGAGCAGACCATTGACGCACGGCAGCAGGGCGCGACCACGGCAGCCGAGAAGCCGAAGAAGGCACACCTGACGCCCATCCCGGACATCACCGAGTACGTCGACCAGCAGGCACAGGTGCTCTCTCGCAGCATCGGCTCTGCCTCGCTCATGGAGGCTGCCAAGGCAGCCCTCCAAGGAGCGGACGCGGCGGCCGCTATGACGGCCGTCGAGCGTGTCTCGGACATGGCTGCGACACAGGCTGGTGCGTCCATCACGCGGCTCATCGGTCAAGGGCGGGCCGACGAGGCCAAGGCCAATGCGGCGCAGGTAGCGAGCGCCTACTACTCAGCCATCCTCGATGACCGTACCTGCGAAGCCTGTCAGGCGATGGAAGATGACTTCGGCTACGACACGGGCGGGAGCACGGACCTCGGGCTGGCCGAGACATGGACGCCGAACTCGGAGTGCGAGGGGACCAGCGACCGCTGCCGTTGCATCACGGTCTACGAGTACGAGGCTGGAGCCGCGCAGGCGGCATCGGAGGACAGCGGTCTGACGAAGCTGGCCGAGGCCCTGAAGGCGCAGAGCGAGCGGCCCATCGAGGCTCATGTGACGGTAGCGGCGGCCGAGCCCGCTACGGTCGTGGTGAACGTACCCGCTCCTGTCGTCAATGTGGCCGCCGCTGAGCCGGCCGTCGTCACCCTCAACGTACCGGAACCCAAGGCGCGTCGGCGCATCACGAAGTTCGACACGGATGAATCGGGCCGCATCGTCGGCAAGACGGAGACAGAGGAGTAACTGACATGGCGAACGCATGGTACACACCGGGACTCAAGCATTTCGGCCGGGGTGAGGTGGTCTGGAAGCTCGCTGGAGGGAGCACCATCAAGGCGACGCTCGTGGACCTCGCAGACTACACGTTCTCGGCTGCGCACGAGTACATGAACACGAACACCGTCGCGGCTGCTGCGAAGGTCGCGGTGTCGTCAGCGATGACGCTGGTCGACGCGGCCAACGGCGGCGTGCTCGACGCCGCTGACGTGACGTGGCCTACGGTCACGGGCGACCAAGCCGAGGCCATCATCGTGTGGCTCGACGGCGGCGACGGTGGAACGACCGCCGCTGGCACGGTGTCCTTCCTGCTCATGTACATCGACGTGGTGTCCAGCGGGCTCCCCGTGACGCCGAACGGCGGCGACATCACGGTGTCGTGGCTGAACGGCGGGACGCCGCAAATCGGGACGCTCTGAGTCATGGCTGACAACTGTGTCCGCACCCCCGGTAGCGGCGAGAGCGTCGCCGCCGACGAAATCACTGACGCCACGCTCGGCTCCTGTAAGGCGCAGTACGTCAAGCTCATGTCGGGCACCCTCGACTCGACGGAGAAGATTGAGGGCACGGCAGCCTACGGGCTGGAGGTCGACGTCGTTCGTCTTCCGGCCTTGGTGGCGGGTTCAGCCGCCATCGGCAAGCTCGCCGCGAACAGCGGCGTGGACATCGGGGACGTGGACGTGCTCTCGTTGCCTGCCCTCGCAGCCGGGTCCGCTCTCATCGGCAAGGTGAAGACCGCCGAGCTTGGCAACACGCGAGTGAGCAAGCGCGTCGCCATCACGGCGTCGGCCACCGGCACGGCCATCTGGACTCCGACCTCCGGCTGGCGCTTCGTGCTCACGATGCTGTGGGTGAGCGCCAAGACGGCCGGTGACATCGAGATATTCGACAACACCGACTCGGGCAACACCGTGGTGAGCCCTATCACGACGTTGAACGTTGGCGGTGGCTATGTCATCCAGTGGGCTCCCGACTGGCCCTACCGCTCGGCAGCCGTGAACAACGTGCTCAAGTTCACCACAGGGACGGTGATAACGGGCTCGGTGTACGTCGAAGGCTGGGAGGAGAACGCATGAGCGTCGTAAGCTGCAACGGCGCTGTCTCGGCAGCGGCGACGCTGGCCATCACGAAGCCCACCGGGCTGATGCCCGGTGACATCCTCATCATCGCGTGTGCTTCGTACCGCTCGACGAGTCAGGCGCCGACGAACGCGACCATCGCCAATACCGGCAGCGGCGGCTCTACGTGGAGCGCGGTCACGAGCCGCGCCACGAATACCTACTACAAGAGCGCCTACGCATACAAGTACATCGACACCGCTGACGACGGCAGCGTGACCGCCTACACATGGACGGCCACGAACGCCACCCGGATGGTCGGCGCTGTCATCGTCCTGCGTGGACGCGCTAGGCAAGCCGTGTCGTTCAGCAATACCGCCTACACCAATAGCGACACCATCATCCGGGCCGCCCTTATTCAACGCACTCCACGCGATGACATTGTGTGGTGGGGGTTCAACTATCACGCCTCTGTCGAGGCGACGGTCATCCCTTCGGGCTGGACGAGCGGCACCGTGCAGACCGCAGGTGCGGCCATCAGCGGAGCTATGGCCTACTTGGAGAACCAGCCGGGCGGTTCTACGGGCACCGTAGACGGTAGCTGCGCGACTAATACAACGGCGAAGCATGCGTGGCTGTTCGGCGGTTACGCGGCCGACCACGCCATCCGTCAGTCCGGAAGTCGTATGTGGTGAGTCTGTGACCCTCGTCCTCACTCTTGACCAAGCAGCAGGAGCGGCGGCGCAGAACATCGACGCCTTGGCGGTCGCCAGCGTAGCGAGCGTCGGGACGCCGGGCGCGGTCACGCCGGGCGCGGTGTCCATCGCGTCACTCGCCGTCGCGAGCGCGGCTGCGGTCGGCACTCCTGCCTCAGTCACGCCGGGCGCGGTCAGCATCGCCGCGCTGGCGGTCGCCAGTACGTCGGCGGTCGCTACACCGGCAGGCGTCATACAGCTCATCTCGGCGCAGGCTGTCACGCGGGTCGCGGCGG
>CAZWDF010000148.1:0-3496 GCA_964632335.1 uncultured Candidatus Saccharibacteria bacterium
TCGGTGCCCCGATCGCTTTCTGGGTCTTACGGAAAGTCATCAGCTTGGTGCCTAAAAAATAACGGACTTCTTTACCCTAACAACCTCAACAATAGACGGGATAATCGGGTACGCGAGTGATCTAATTGGCAATGTAATGCCTCTTTTAATCATAGTCTTGGGTATTGGTATCGGCCTCTGGATTTTAGACCACTTTATTGGCCATAAATAGGTCCCAGGGCCTTTAAAAGTTAAAAGACGATGAAACCCCTAACCCCTAAAAAGAAAGAGCCTCTGGTTGATCCCACGGCCCTGAAATGGCTACTGATAGGTATTCTGGCGACTGCTTTTGCCGGAGTTTTTATTATAGGGGGGGTTTTCTCGGCGACGATCGTTACAGAGGACTTTGAAAGCTACGATGAGGGCATTTTAGACGGCGACTGGGCCGTGCCCTACGGATCTCAGGCTTGCTATGTCAAAGATAACTCAAATGCCCACTCCGGCTTTAGAGATATTTCAGTTCAAGACGGCTTCGGAAGTTGTGGTGCTCAAAAAGAGATCGCGAGCACCACGGCCGGCTTCTTTGACTTCTGGTTTTACGGGGAAACGAAAACTGGAGGCAATAATATTTTATATTTTTTGGGCAGTATCTACATCACGCTTGAAAATAATCAGATCCTTTTAAACAGCACCAGTACCTTGCCTGGCTCTGACTGGGTCACGAACCGGTGGCACGATGTCGGCGTGGAAGTCAATACCGATGAGGGCTGGGCTCGGGCCCGTATGGACTCAAACGACTGGACCGCGACGACCTCGGCCAGCGTAACGCCAATAGATAAAATTACGATCAGCTATTCAAACGGCTTCCGAAACGAGCAAGATTTTTTTATAGATGACATTGCTCTTTATTCAAGCTATAATGATTATACCTATGAAACGATCGGCTTGCCCGAACTGCCGGCCCTGGAGGACTGCTCGGCCTACTCCATTACGGAGAGGGTCCTCTGCGAGCTCAAAAACTTTTTCTACCGGCTATTCGTGCCGTCACCGGAAAAAGTCACGGAATTAAACGCCACTATCAACGGGATCAAGACAAAGTTTCCGTACAATTATTTTTTAGAGGTCCAGGGCTTTTTCTCTTATCTAAAAGAAAATGTCAATGGCACCAGCACCAGCATTGTCATTAGCGTCTTAGATCAGCCTGGCACGATCAGCACGGACTTTTGGGACCAGGAAACGAGCTCTATCGGAGGTGTGCCCCAGACCTTTCTAAATATCGTAAAAACATTTTTCCGGTTCCTGGTGATCCTGATTTTTGCCCTCTGGTGTATATCGTTTATTAAGAGGATTTTTAAATAGATGAGTGCCGGCGACATCTTATTTTCTATAGTGATTTGGCTCTACAAAAACACCCTTTTGCTTTTGCCTTCAGAGGTTGGAACTTTGTCTTTGACTGCCTTCAGCGACTATCTTGACGGCTTGAAAAACAACCTGGTGTACGCTTTTTCTGGTGTGGCTAAAATATTCCCGATGGACCTTGCCTTGACTTTAGCTGGGATAGTAATTGCCGGCGAAATTATAATGTTCGGGATCAGGGCCGGCAATTTTCTGATTAACCTGATCAGAGGAAGTGGTGCGTGACCCTTTCTTTCTTTTTTTTCTTTCTTTTTAGCTCTTTAGCCCCTTGAAAACCTGTGGAAAAATTGTTTAAAACCTCCTGGTTCTGCTTCGGTTTGAAAAAAGAAAAACACCCCCAGACCCCCGTAAAGAAAAACCCTCTCTAAGCCCTATCGGAGTCCCCACGGGATCACTCGTTGCGACTCGTGATCCCTGGGACTCCGTATCGGGCTACTCCCCCTAAAGGGGAAGTTATTTAAGAACTAATGATCCGGCCGGCCTAAGCCGTTACCTATCCGGCGAACCCTGGCCGGATCATTGGTCCTTAATTAAGAGGACTATAGGAGATGTGCCTTGACAAGATTTTTGGCTGTGCGAAAATAGAAATATGACGACAAGCAGTTGTGCCTATAGCGAGCCGGTAGATCTGAACCCTCTTGGCCAGCCCCAGTATGCTTTTTCAATTTTAAATTGTACCTCCAGCGATCCTACCTATCTGACCTTGATAAAAAACGAAAGCACCGGTGCAGAGTTTTATTTGAATAAAAGTTTAGATTACGGAGAGGCCTTGATTTTATGGTTCCTGACGATTTTCTCTATAGTTTTTATCTTTAGAATAGCCTATAATTTTTTCTGGAAAAAATGAACTTAGACTACGGCGTGGCTCAATTTGTCGGGATCCTTTTGACGATTTTGCTCTATGCTTTTTTAACGAACCTGGTCCAATGGGGTTTTTATATCGTAATGCGTGACATCTTTGAAGCCGACAAAGAGCACGAAAATATTTTCCACCACCATTTTCATTACAAAGCCAAATGACCCAGGAAACCCTACTTTTAAATATTTTTTTTGCTTACTTTTTTGACCTGGGCGACTATCTGGCCGTCTTTACTGCCCTGGGCCTTACTGCGACGCTTCTAATGGGTTTCATCAAATATTTTATCAGGCACGCTTAGGCCGGTATAGCTCAACGGCAGAGTGCCGGCCTCGTACGCCGGAGGCCAAAGGTCCGACTCCTTTGACCGGCTCACTTGACAAGATTTTTGGCTGTGCGAAAATGAAGTAATAAAGGTCGTAAAATAGGCAAGATAGGAGAAAAAACGGACTTCATCACTTTGACAGATGATTTCGTAACCTCCAGCTTGGCGTACATCGGTCAGGCCGTTACCGGAGTCGGGCCCCTGCTCTACTTCGTGATCGGTGCCCCGATCGCTTTCTGGGTCTTACGGAAAGTCATCAGCTTGGTGCCTAAGCGTTAGGCATAAAGAGAGAGAAAGAAAGAAAGATCTGGTGTGGTTGGGAACACGGCATCGGTACACTACTCCTGTGCCCGTAAAGCAGTACCGGCTTCCCACTCCGGAGGATCTATTTTTATGAGAAAAAGAATTGCGACAATTTTGATCTTATCGGCTTCGCTTTTTCCGACCCTGGTATTTGGGGCCGTAACTTATAATCGGACTCCGGCCGGATCTATAATAGCTTCGCCTGTTGGCTTCGTAATTTCAATAGATAATTTTAACGATCTTTGTACTGACGACTATAGCTATTGGGGCATTTTAGCTTCAGATGACCAAGTTATTTTTTCAGACTTAATATCCTCTACCACCCTATCTCACGATTTTTCCTTAGATCTTCCCCCTCAAGCTTATTATGTTGGGGCCACCTGCTCTAACACTATTGAGGGCCCTGCCGATGCCTCCCCTACATTGCTGGAGGGTGACGGAGGAAACCTTGCCTTTGAGGTAGTATTAACTTTTATACCTCTCACGACCAATTTCATCGCTTCAAGCGTAGATTATATTGACCTGGCCGTCATCGGTCTTGGACCGCTTCTTTATTTTATAATCGGTGCCCCGATCGCTTTCTGGGTCTTACGGAAAGTCATCAGCTTGGTGCCTAA
>CAZWDF010000149.1:0-3482 GCA_964632335.1 uncultured Candidatus Saccharibacteria bacterium
GAACTCTGCTTGCGTAGTAACCTCTTTAACACGTTCATTCACCAACTCTGAATAAGGTGGAATCTGCTCTAAAAGAGGCTTCCAAATGACATCGTTGTACCGTGGGTCCAGATCAAACAGTTTCAGGTAGTAGTCTAATTCTTCCTCTTTGATTGTTCCTCGCCAGTAAGCTCTTTGCATGTCGCCATACGAAGGAACTATGAAGTGTGCATCCCATATCAACTGTGACCAAGTCTCATCGTATCCCTGTTTGAGCATGAAGTCTTTGAAGGTGCGCAACTGTATCGTTTCTTTGACGACCATGTTGATTAAGTCGGCTACACCCGGGATTTGAGGATGATACAGCGTGTTCCAGTACTGTTCAACTGGGGGAACAAGCGCTTTTTCAACGCCGATAGTGACCAGTTTTTTGACGGAACTTAAAAGTCCGAAAGTGTCTTCAAGGTACTTCTCGAAATCCATGCTGCTGCCGCCTAACGCGCCAACAGGCATACCAGCATAAAATTGAGCGTTATGCACTTCAAAAGTCAAATTCCGTATGTTTCTTGTCCACGGCTCAAGAAACTTTGGAATATCCTGCACTGGAACGCCAGCGGGAATCGAAGAAGGAAAATAAGAAGCGGCTAAGTATCGGTCGATGAGACCGTTGCCAGTTGTTAGATTCTGTGCTTTTCCAGTCGCTATTTGATCTGCGTATTTTTCGGATGTTCCAGTCATCAAGTCAACGTTTAAAAGCACCATAGCCTTTGCTTTTTCCTGTCCAATAGCTAACCATTCGGCAGCCGAGTATTTGCGTTCGTCTGCTCCGCCGACAACCACAACGCCTGCTTCTGGACTTACGCCTTCTAAGGTTTCAATGGTGATTATGCAGTATCCAGTCATGGCGTAAGCGTTGTTGTTGCAGAAGTACACTTTAAGGTATTTCTCGTTTTCTGCGGGGTAAACGTCGCAGTCAACGTTGACGATTTCGCCGTTCCCAATCAGGTAAGGCGTCGGCGAATAAAAGCCTAATATTTTGTTGTCTGGCGGCGGCGCCGTTCCCACGTTGCGGTTTGTGCTTACGAAAGCCCAGACCTGCAGGGCGTTATTTGCGTCGTCCCGAAAGTGCGCTTGAACCTTCACGATTTTGTACGGGAAAGTTATCATGTCGCTTGAGAGTCCAGCGTATGATCCAGCAGCAGGAAAAGCCGTGAGCGTAAGGAAAAACGGCACTGGAATACGCTTTTTAAGTGTTGCTTTCTCTACAGCCATTGCGAGTTTTTCACCTTAACCTTCGGACACTAAAACGGCTTGCGCCATCAGCACCCGCCATTATCGGAACGCCTGCTCCAACATAAATGCGTGGTCTTAATCGGGTTCCAGCGTTTAATCGTGCTAAAACTGTAAGTTGTTTTGTGCATTGACCGCCAATTCCAACATAAAATTTACCTTCTAAATGAAATAGATTAGTTCCAGTTGCATCATCCTCTAATGCCAAATCAACGAATTGTCCGTCTGCCATGCCAGACACCGAAACAGTAAAGTCTATTAGGTAAACGCCTAAGTTTCTGTTGGTGAAATAGTATGTTACCGCTTCATCATATTCGTTCATCAAGTCATAATCTACTGTATTGAATTGTGCAGTATTCCAAGCATTGGCATTTAATGCTTGCGCTACACCATTCCTATGTGCGTAAAATCCAGACGCGAATCCTCGGCGTTTGATAACAGACATTTAGGTTTCCTTCAGGAAGGCGCCGTAAACAATTAAGTTAGCATTTTCGAAACTAGTGACGTTTATCTTTATTGTGTCGCCGCCTGTCAGCAAAGCCAAAATCACGGCGAACGCAGCGGTCAAGTCAACGTAATTGAAGACGTTGGCGGTGGCTGCAAAATTGAACGGGTTAACGGTTTGAGTGTGCGTGTTAACTGCTTCTGTGTCTGTTCCACCGTCAATTATAATAGTGGTTGTAAAGCTTGCTTCGTCGATACTGGGAACGACAATAAGTTCTAAACTGTCGATTCCGTTCCAGTTGTCGGGTATCTTGAAAATGATGTCGCAGTTGCCAAAATTCACGAGGACTTCTGGAAATGCGGCAGGTACATTCTTGTGCGCATGCTCAAAAATCTCTCTTGGAACTCTTGCCGTTGGCGCCGCGTAACCTGCCTGTGCTCCTGGCATTTTTACTCTGGACTCCTTGCCTCGTTCGGCAGCACACCTTCAAAGTAAACGTACAGGTCTTTGTCCTGCGTTATTGCGGCGTGGTAGATGCTGCTGATGTTGCTTTTAAATTCGTACCACGTGCTTGCGAGTATCGTTACTACAACGTTGTTTGTGCTGTTAAACTGGATCGTCGTGTTCTCGGTGCAGTATATGAGGGTGCTTTTAGACACGAAAAGTTTTCTCTGGTCTCCATGACCGATTACTTGGTTATGGCCAACAACGTAGCTCCGCACCGTTGCTGTTTCGTCGGCATGATAGTAGTCGTGGTATGGAAAATCGCGGTTTGCGTTGATGATTACAGATACAAACTTGTGGATCCCATTTTCGATACATTTTATTATGTTGTTTACGTAGCTCATTTTCTCAGCTCCTTAACAAAAAAAGAAATGGGGATTTAAAGTTTGCTGGTTGGCACGTAGCATGCGGTTACGAGAGACCATGCTTCGTCGACGCCAGCGTTGTACTTTAGTTTTGCGCTTGACGCGCCTGCTAGTGGCGCTCTCCATTTGAGGTCCTTGTTGTAGAAGAAGTCCAGTTCGCCGTACTCTTTGATCCAGTGCTCAAGGCCAACTGGCATACCAGTATCTCCCGCCGCAGGATCACAGTGTACGTGGTCTTCAACTGGGCCGCTGCCTTCAAGTTCATCCATGATTTCGCCATGCAGTATTTCCCAAGGCACGTTTTTGTATCCGAAGGCGAAGTCGTCGATTTCGAGGCCCGCGCGTTCTATTGTCGATGTGTACGTCGTAGTTGTTGGAACGGTTGGGCTGTGTATCAGCAGTTTAATTAAGTCCCAGTTTGTCTGAAGCCAGAGGTCATGATCGCCTGTGCCCTTCGTTGCCACGCTCATCTCTTCTTGTTTGATGCAGCCTATTGGGTTAGCGTCTGGCAGTATTACTTCGGCGATGTCGATTAAGAGGTCGTCTAGGGCTGCTGTCGCTATGTCAAACGTTAGGCTGAGTTTCTTGCGGTTGTCTAGGCTTTTCGGCAGCGCCATGCTTTCGTTGATGTATGGTGCGCCGAATAGGATGGGGAAGGTTACTCCTGTCACCTTGTCTATGTCTTGGACGCTGTTTACAAGGTACGGCCAGTGCTGCTTGAGTTTGCAGTTCATCAACAGGGCTTTTATGCCGTGTGTGTAGTGGGTGACGTTGAAGCCTCCGAACCACACGTCTAATGCTGTGAGGCTCAGCATGAAGTCGTCGATGCACATGTTTGCTGCTACGAGGTCGCCTTTGACGGTTATCCATATTGCTGCGAGTGCTTGGTCTGAGAGTTC
>CAZWDF010000150.1:0-3481 GCA_964632335.1 uncultured Candidatus Saccharibacteria bacterium
CGGCAGCCTGATCAAGGGCATCCCGGCATCCGAGCCCGAGCGCTTCCGGGGCGGCCAGTGGCACGGCGCCTGGCTCGACGAGCTGGCAGCGTGGGAATACTTGCAAGAAGCCTGGGACATGATCCAGTTCGCGGTCCGCCTGGGCCAGCGTACTCGCGTCATCTGCTCCACGACACCCAAGCCCAAGCCGGTGGTCATGGACCTGATCGACCGCAACGGTACCGATGTGATCGTGACCACGGCCAGCACCTACGTGAACATCGCCAACCTGGCGCCCAGCTTCCAGAAGCAGATCTTGCAGTACGAGGGCACCAAGCTGGGCCGCCAAGAGATCCACGCCGAGATCATTGACCCTGAAGAGTCGGGCATCGTCAAGCGGGACTGGTTCAAGCTGTGGCCGGCCACCAAGCCGTTCCCCAAGTTCGAGTACATCATCCAGAGCCTGGACTGCGCGGCCAGCGAGAAGACGGTCAACGACCCCACGGCCCACATCACCTTCGGCGTGTTCAAGCCAGAGGACGGCGGCATGTGCGCCATGGTCATCGACTGCTGGCAGGAGCATCTGCAATACCCTGACCTGCGCCCCAAGGTGCTGGACGAGTTCGAGACGGTGTACGGCGACGGCAAGACGAAGAAGCGCGTGGACATGCTGCTGATCGAGGACAAGTCAGCCGGCATCTCCCTGATCCAGGACTTGCGCAGGGCGGGCGTCCCCGTCATGCCGTACAACCCAGGGCGGGCTGACAAGATCCAGCGCCTGAGCATCGTTGCCAACGTGATCAAGGCCGGGCGCGTCTGGATCCCTGAGTCGAGCAACCGTAAGGGATTTGTAAGGGACTGGGCCGAGGGCATGGTCAGCCAGGTGTGCAGCTTCCCCGAAGGCACCGCCCACGACGACTTTGTGGACGCCATGAGCCAGGCGCTGCGGTACCTGCGCGACGCCGGATGGCTCACCATTGACTTCCCGCGTGAGTGGGTGGAAGAAGAAGACTATGCGGACGCCAACCCGCAGCGCAAAGGCAATCCCTATGATTCCTAAGCCTTTCGCGGCATAATCGGGGCAAACCCCGACCGGAGGCCCCCGTGAACCCAACAGTAGAACAGATGCGGCAAGAACTTGCCGAACGCGACCAACCCATGAGCGCAGTGGGCCGGGCAGCAGCCGGCCAAGCCGGTGCCAAGCTGATCAAGGCGCAACCCGAGATGAGGGCATCCGAGGCGCTGGGCCGGCTCATGGAAAAGGGCTTCAAGAAGACCACCACGACCCAGGCTGACCGCACCCGAGTGGGCGGCGGCAACATCGGCGGGGCAGCATTCTCGGCCATCAGCGAAGCAGACCCAGCCTACGCGGGCAAGGTCTGGGGCGTCATGGACCCAGGCACGGCATCGCGCCTCACCAACCTGACCGACCCTGAGACAGCCTGGACCACCATGCTGGGCTCGTCCACGCAGCTCAAGACCAACCCCATTGTGTTTGGCAAGCTGCGTCGGGCATTCTTGTCGGCCATGAAGGAAGGCAAGCTGTCCCCCGAGCTGGCGGCCAAGATCAATCACAACCTGGAGCTGACCTTCGGCGAAGGCGCAGACATCCGCGACCCCAAGATTTGGCAGCAGGCTGACACGTTTGAGAAGCGCGCGGCCCTGGCCGATCTGATGATGGGCCAAGGCGTCGCTCCCAAAAAGGGCGGCATCGCCCTGGGCGGCGAGAAGAGCGGCAAGGGCGCTATCTTCAAGCCCACCGACATTCTCAAGGCCGAGACTGAGCCCAGCCTGATGCACCCTGAGCACGGCGGTGAGGCACCGACCTTTGCCGCCGGCCCTCGCTTGTTCAGCCTGGCCGGTACCCATGAGCAGCGCCCCGACCTGCATCCCGGCTTCCCCACGCTGCTGCACGGCAAAGACCTGGGCATGAACGTGAAGCCCACACCGACTGAGGTGTACCTGCCCGAGTGGCATTCGGCGTTCAAGAAAGCCAACCCGACCCGCAAGCCTGGCTACTATGACCTGGCGCTGGGCGTCAAAGGCAAGGGCCTGCCGAGTCAAGCCTTGCATGAAGAGTACATTCGCCACCTGCTGCGCGAAGGTTTTGCCGAGGGCGGCGAAGTCAGCCAGGACCAGATGCTGGCGCACATCATGCTGCACAAGGCAGACGGCGGCGCTGTCCAACCGGACGCCCCAAACGGCGACTCCACCGACCTGGGCTACTACGAAGGCGGTCCATCAGATGCCCCAGGCATGGACCCCATGCAGTACCGCGCCGCGGGCGGTGCCATCCGGCCTGCCACCCCGACGCACATTGGCGTGGACGAAGCACCAGCCATGCCGATCAAGCTGTACATGCCACCCGGCCAAGGCGAGGGCAGCATGCCCGTGGGCGGTGTGGATTTTGAGCCAGAAAATCCAGGTCAGCAGATGATGCCTGGACAACCCGAGCAGCCTGGGCAACCCGAGCAGGGCGGCCCTCCCGGTGCCCCACCCGCTGGCCCAGGTGGTCCTCCTGGCGCCCCACCCGCTGGCCCAGGTGGTCCTCCTGGCGCCCCACCACCCCCCGGTGCTCAGATGCCACAGATGGGTCAACGTCCGCCCCAAGGCCCACAGAGCAACATCCTTCAGATGACGCGCCAAGGCCAGGCCATGTCGGCCATGCGCGCCACGCCCCCCGGCATGCCTCGCATGGCAAAGGGCGGCCACCTGACGGTCGAGCAGATGCGCGCAGCCCTGCTTAAAAAAGCAGCAGGCGGACGGGTCAGTGACATCACCCTGACGGAGCGTGCACTGTGAAAGGCTTTTACTCCCCCATCGAGCGGCTGCTGGAGCAGTCCACCCGCGGCAAAGGCACCGGCACTGAGTTCATGACCGAGCTGAGCAAGCAGCCAGGCTACAAGCAGGCCGAGGTGGAAGACCGCGACTTGCAGGCGCTGATGGCACTGCCCAAGATGGCGCGTGAGGAGTTCATGGCCCAGCTCAAGGCTAAGCCGGGCGTGGTGCCGCAAGAAGAAGTGCGGAGCACCAAACTCACCGGATCGCAACGACTGGCCCAGGCACAGCGCGCTGCACTCGAAGAGCATGGCCGTCCCTACGGGGAGCTTGACCATGACGAGCAGCAGAGCATCGACCGGTACATCGAGGACGATCAAACAAGTCACAAGGATTACACACTGCCCGGCGGTGAGAACTACCGCGAGATTCTGCTTCAGCACCCCAAGGGCAACTTTCCCGGTGTAGGAGCGCACTTTGGTGGCACGCCCAACATCTTGGCGAGTATTCGTGTGAAAGACCGCGTCATCCCAGGCGAAATGGGGTACACCCTGCGCAATAAAAAATCGGGTTTAAAAGGCCAGCATTACGGAACGGAAGAAGAAGCGCAAGCGGCGATACAAGGGTACCCAGAGAACCTGCGGCCCATGTTGGGCGTAGTACCGAATCAAGGCCCTGATAAAAAAGTTCTGCATATTGAAGAGATCCAATCGGACTGGCACCA
>CAZWDF010000151.1:0-3458 GCA_964632335.1 uncultured Candidatus Saccharibacteria bacterium
TACATATCCCTTATTGAAATGGAAGATTGTGAACAAATTTGAACCTATCTGCAACATATACAAATGATATACATCAACAAAGGTGAGGTTAACAGTATTGTGCTGACATTGTCGGAGGTGTCAACGCTTCCTTCACCTTATTATTTATTCGTTTTTCAGAACGAAATGAATCCAACATCCGACCCAATCTTGTTCACAAACCTTGATGAGTCACCATATCCTGAAAGATTCAACCTATTTTATTTGGATGAACCTGTCGATGTGGAACTCATAAAAGGACAATATACATATTCGGTGTATGAATCCACCATACCACCCACATCAATCGAGGACACCACTGGAGTAGTAATCGAAGAGGGGAGAATGGTTGTCAGTGGCGCACCTATTTCATCAATATACGATTAACACATGGCTTGGTACGATATATTCAGAGCAAAAAAGGAAGAGGCAGTTGAAATGATTTCATCAAATTACGATGCATTCAGCACCCCATTCCTCAAAGTTGGTGGTGCAAACCTATCATTGCCCTATGTCAATGGTCGATACACCACTGCAAATCAAATCAGATTTGGGCAGGATGATATGTATCCACAATTGCTCAATCAAATGGTGTACAGTTCACCACTACATGGTGCCATTGTGGACTACAAAACAAATGCAGTCATCGGTGGTGGGTTTGACCTCAAGACATCCAACACAAGTCCAAAAGACTTGCTTGATTTGTACACCTTTGAGAAAAAGATTCAACTCAAAAAGACTGCTCGAATCACAACCGAACAATTGATTGTACACAACCGAGTGTACTTCCGTTTGTTTTTTGATGAGAAGATGAAGATGACCAGGGCAGAGAATGTGTCACCTGAAAAGGTGCGTAAAGGCCGCCAAAAAAATCAGTACTTTATTTGTGAGGATTGGTCAACTCGAATCGACATCCAAGAAATCAAGAGACACCATCCATCATGCACTGATCGTGAACAGTTATTTGTTTATGAGGTCGAGTGTTTAGGTCAAGATTGGTATCCGCTGCCGAAGTATTCAAGCGCATTGAACTTCGCATTCTTGAGTGGTGAACTTTCATACTTCGCAAAGTCCAACATTCAGAACTCAATCTTCCCATCGTTTGCAATCATGTTCCCGAAACGACCACAATCGGAGGAGGAAAAGAATGTACTTCGACAAACCATCGACAAACTCAAGGGAGCGCAGAACGCAGGTAAAACTGCCGCATTCTTTGCCAACTCTCAAGAGCAGTTGCCGAAGATTGAGAGCATCCCAACCAACTCGAATGATAAACTCTTCCAGGAAGCAAGTGGATTGAACACCGAGCAGATTTGTTTTGCTCACACCATTGACCCAATATTGATGGGAGTCCGTACGACAGGTTCACTCGGTTCCGGTTCAGACATCAAACAGGCATATGTCATCTTTGAAAAGAACGTTGTGATGCCATTGAGAGAGCAGGTTCAGGATATCTTCAACGAGATATTGCACATCGCAAAACTCAATGCAGAGTTCGTTGTCAACAACTTCCAAATCATCAATGAGTCTATTGTTGAAATCGAGGGAGATGCTTCAAAGACATCTGATGCACTCAATGCAATGAGTCCATTGGTTGCCACCAAGGTTCTCGAGCAGATGACAGTCAATGAAGTCAGAGCATTAGCATCACTTCCACCAATTGAAGGTGGTGATGTCACACAAGCACAAGCCGCAGCCGCAGCACAACCTCAAATACCTCAAGCATAATGTTGTATTTCATCACCGAAAACTACCTCAAGACCAACACACCAATCACTGCCAATGTGGATGTGACTGATGTGTTCCCATATGTAGCCACTCAAGCACAACTCCGAGTGATGCCAATCCTTGGAACTACATTTTACAACCATTTGCTCACTGCATACAACGATCAAACACTGACACCTGAAGAGGAGACACTCGTCACATTCATTCAACCTGTCATTGCATGGAGGTCAGCAGAGGATGCAGTGTTCGGGTTGACATACCAACTCAAGAACAAAGGACTTCAGCAACAAAGTGGTGACTACTCACAACCAGTGACTCGCTCCGAGGTTGCATTCGGCATGGAACACTATGCGCAGAAAGCATCGTTCTTTGAGATGCGATTGATTCGCTACCTAATTAAAAACAAAGCAGAGTATCCTATCTTCACGAGCCATGAGAATCGTGACACTGACCTTCGACCACAAGTCGAGTGCAATATGTGTCAAGGCGATTGCTTTTATGATGGCAAATGGGAGTGCGGATATCCACGAGACAATGGCTATAACAACTCAATATTAGTCATCTGATGAAACACACAACCCTCGCAATATTCGCATCCTTGTTCACAATACTTTCACCTGTGCAGCCCATGGTTTTGGTTGCCATCCTCGCAATATTTATTGACACCATCTTTGGAGTTTGGCGCAGTGTCAAACAAGGTGGTTGGTCATCATTCAAATCAAGACGATTGAGCGACACCATTGGCAAATCATTGCTTTATTCAGGTGGCATTGTGTTCACGTTCTTGATTGAGAAGTTCATTGCAGGGGATATCATCGCACACTTCATTTCAGTTGAATTAATCATGACCAAATTTGTTGCGTTCTTTTGCGTAGTGGTTGAGGTCAAAAGCATAAACGAGTCATATGAAAGTGTGACAGGCAAGAACATCCTTGCAGCGATGCGCAGATTTGTGACTCGTTCCAAGAGTGAACTTGACAATTGGAAGTAACTATCGGTGCAGTTATTGAGTGAGCAACTCGATTGAACCGAAACTTCACGCAGACGCATACCGTTAGAACTGCCCTGCGTCCCCCCGATGATACTGTTGTCGGGGGATATTTACTTAATTAAGGAGAAAAACACTTATAATGTCCCGTAAATAGCGCAAAAAACTGGACATTTGCGCCTTTAAATACAAGTTATGGTCAAGACATACACCGACAAACAACTGCTCGACAAGGTCAAATCACTTCGTAACTTCCGAAGTATTCCTTCAGACCATTGGATTCTTGGTGTACGATCAAACGAGGACACTGCCAATCGATTCGATGACAAGTTTTATCTCTTCAAAGGTGAGCAGTTCATCGCAGTCGCATCAGGTACCACCAATCCAGGTACATCAACACTCAAGCAATTCGAGAAGATAAACAAGGCAGGTGCAGCAGTGGTCAAAGCAGACTCATGGTATTATAATATTTGGAAGTTTGGTAAGCACAATGGCAAGGTTGATGCGTTACTTCAGCTTGGCGCATCCATCACTGTGAATCGTGACACCGATAAGGATGACAAGAGCGAGGAGATTGGTCAAGTTCAATCCGGTTACTTTGGAATCAACTTCCACCCTAACACATACGATATCACTGCCGACAATACAGGTGCAACCATCGGATGGTGGTCAGCAGGTTGCCAGGTGGTCAATGACATGGATAAGTATCGCACATTCATCCGAG
>CAZWDF010000152.1:0-3446 GCA_964632335.1 uncultured Candidatus Saccharibacteria bacterium
TAGAACACTCAAATCGTCTAATTTAGTATCAATACTAGCTAAAGTTGTCTCAGTTGCGAATCCTGTAATAGGATTTGTGACTGAAACATTGATATCTGCTGCCCTTAGTTGAGCATCCGTCAAAGGCTGAGATAATCCAGTGTCAACCGGCACTCTTCCAAGGATAGGAGACGGCAATTTAGAGTCAAGAGACGACAATGAAGCGTTCCCAACGTCTTGTTTTGCTTCAGTCGCGGCTCCAGCAGGTAGAGCTTGTGGTCCACCAATAGCAGCTTCAATATCATTCAATACTGAAGTCTGGGCTTGTAGTTCAGCTAACGCGGCGGCGTCTTTAACTGCTAAATTTCTAGCAGCATCGACATTGGCAGTAGTTCCAGTGACCCCATCGCCAATAGAAACGCTGTCTGTAACTGAGTCTAACTGTACATCTATGTCAGCATTAACAATAGTAGCTTCAGCGTCGGTCCGAATCCGACCATTAGCTTCGTCAAATGCCCCTTGGAGTACTTGATTTCCGTCTAACCTTGATGGAGGAGGTGCTGCCATTATTTGTTACCTTTCATCATTGCTTGTAATTTAGCCATTCTAGCTGGCGATTCTTTATATGCTTTGCGGGCTTTATCCTCAGCTAGCATCATTCTTTCTTCTTCTGGGTTACCGGATTCTGCTGGTTTAATTGCTTCATATGCCTGTCCAATAACTGGAATATCCCCAGCGGCTTCTTCTGATGCCATGGCTGGATCGCCTGACATTAGACCGTAAGCAGTTCCCAATAATGGAACTACACCAGCTACTTTCTTGCCCATTTTCTTAGCAAGTGTTGGAAAATTAGGTGAATCACCAGCAATCTTCATTGATCCACCAACATTTAACTTCTGGAGGTCATCGCCCATCTCGGCCATTATCTGATCTTTCTTCTTATTAAGCATGTCGCGCATCATTTGACGCTGATTAATACTAGCACCAGCCTTACTCATCTCTAAGTCTTTCTGATGATAAAGCTCATTGATTCTATTTAATTCTTCTTGTAGTTTTCTTCTGTCGCTCACTTTATTCCCTTTCTTCTAATTTCTTTTTAATATTAGCCTTAGCCTCTCCTACCGTCTTTCCGCCGTATAAACCCTTGTTACCATTGATAGTACCTTTAGATAATATCTTACGGATAAGCTCTTCGTCTGAAGCTTCTATTAGTTTTCTACCGCCAGTGGGTCCTAAATTATGCATAGCATACGCATCTTCTACGTTAGCTGGGTTAGTTTTGGCTAAATACTTCTTCATTAAATCAGCTTGGGTATTGATGTCGGATAAGCTATTAGAACTTCCCGGCAAAAGATGTTCGGCAGTTGTAGGTTGGAATTGAAATAATCCACGGGCTGATCCGCCCTGTAAAGGTTCGTTAAATTTACCATGTTGAGACTCTATTTTTCCAATCTTTTCAATATCTTCAGTGCTTAATCCAGAATCCCGAGCCACTTCAGAATAAACGTCATCAGGAGTCTTCTCCACGTATGTCGCCTTTCTTCCTTCCAACAGTTTCTTCAGGCTTTTCATGTTTATACTCACCCCTAAGGAGCTTGTTGAGATTAATAAAGTTACGACGAGGAGGCAAATCTTTTTCATTCTTTCTCCCTAAATAATTATAGCCTATCAATGAAGACGGACCAGATGGTTCAATACCACTAGTTGTTATTTCATTGGCTTCAGGGGAAATAAATTCAGTCGGCTGCTCAATTTCTTGAACTTCCGACCGCTTTCCGAATAAATCTAATAACCTAGACCACATATTACTTGTATTTTTTCATTATTTCTTCGTATCTTTTGCGTTTTCGCTCTTTAATATCCTCTAAATCGTCCACTTCTTCCTCTGCTGCCGGTTCCCGCTTAACGGGTTCGTCAGGAGTCAGGGCGTGAAACACATCATTTATCGGATTAGTGTCAAGTTTCTTCTCATCTTTCTTTAGAAGCTTCTTGATCTTATTAAATTTCATATTACTTAGCCCTAGGTTCTAATGCTGGATTTGGTAGTAGTTCAGCTGGTACTGATGGTTGTCCCGGTAATTGATTTTCTGGAGTTGCTTGAACTCCTGCCTGACTAGAATCCATTGGACCCGGAGGTAAGTTACCTTGAGACTCACCCTGTCCAGCCTGAACTGGACCCGGAGGTAGTGCTCCACCAGCTGGAGCTGGAGTATTAGGTTGAAGTGGCTGCTCTCCAATGATCTGAAGTAGATCAGGACGAACTTGACTCAACATATCAATATGCTCTTGAATATGATCATGTACCTTTTTAGTGAGGTCTGGATTTCTACGTAACTCTGGATCAGAGATTACTGAACGGTGTTCTTTAATATGAAGAGCATGTAAATCTAGCGTATCAGCGAATACATCCTTTCCTTCCATAAGCCACTCGTTCTCAGATTGAATCAACATAAGATCAGACATTTGACCTTCAATAATAGAATCTAATGAACCAGTTTCAAGAATCATCATATAATCACGGGCGTCTTTTAACAGACCTTGTTGTGCTAAGTTATTAGCAATCTCAAGTTTCCCAGCAGTAGTCCGAGCCAACGGATTTCCTACATCTACAATAACTCGTTTAATATCACCAATCATATCTCCAGTAAATTCTTTAAGGAGGGGCTTCTTATTCTTACCAGTCAATGTAATTAGCTTAGGAGTTGTAGCATAATCCTTTAGAATGTCTAGTAATGTTGTCCCGATCTTTTCAAGGAAAGCAACATAGTTTCTTTGAAGAGGAGACTGGAATTGTAATGACATAGACTGAACTAGTGCCAATGCGTTACCTGATCTTAAGCTAGCTTCAGGAGCACCACGAGTTACCGAACTTACTCCAACCTGAGCATCAGCCGCAGCTGAGAGCATTTCCAAGAACTTGAAAGTTTCAGGACTAGAGTTAGTTAACTGAAGGGCTTCCGGCTTTGCGTTACCTTCTACGATATTTAATCCGCCTTCTAATTGGGCAGTACTAATATCAGCCCCACGAGGAACCCAAAGGTTCTGTACGTTGAATGCGTTTTGGTTTGTCATTACAGCAGAATACAAAGAGTTCAATGCTTCTTGAATAGGAAACACATCGTACATATCAGTATAACCATATGGAGTTCCCATAATGTTATTTGGACATAGTCTAAATACTGGAATAGATCGATAAGGCATCGGGCAATCTAACAATACAATATCAGCAGAAAGGAATAACAAATATCTACCATCCGGCATAGCTTCGGTCTTCTTATGAAAAAACTCGTATATAGATATGTCGTCAGTGTCATCATTGGAGAATAGAGATAGTCTATGATTGTTCCAGCCATTTTTTGTTTCCATCTTCATAATGTCTTCAGCTTGATCTGGATACTTTGCAATTAGATTATATCTATTTACAAACGAACGAGTCATAACCCATTCGTGACTATGCCAGTTTTCCT